>CAZYPC010000015.1:56147-62216 GCA_964649165.1 uncultured Chryseobacterium sp. | reverse complement strand
TGCGGCTTCACCTTGTCCATGCTCTCGAAGTACTGCCAATGCAGTGCTCCCCAGGAGGGTTTGCTCTCTTTGCTGGTGATGGTCACGGTGCCCATGCCCGGCTTGATGCGCTCGGCGGTCCATACCCGTTCAATGGCACCCGTGCCCGCTTCCTGCTTGTCCGCCTTCACCGCTTCGTTGCCGACCATGATCGCCGGAGCGGCCGCGTCATCCAGCCAGTTGTCCCCGGTGAGCAGCAGCGCGTAGCACGCCTCGGCCGTTGCCTTGGTGGTCTTCCAGTCCGTGGTCTGTTTCAACTTCAGGAGGTAGGTGCGCAAGGCATTCACACTCGTCTCGTCCTTCGCCACACCGTCAAAGGCCTCGATCATCAACGCGTGCGTTTCCGTGGGGAAGCTGTTCCAGCCCATACCGCCAGTGAAGTCCTTCCAGTACATGCCGAGCTCCTCGCTCTTCGTGGCGCGCTGCTTGAGCGATTCCACGATCAACGTCGGCACGGTGCGGTCGCCGGAGCGGTGCAGCACCAGCGCGATCATCGCCTGCTCCTGCAGCCCGTACTCGAGCCAGTGTTCGGCGGCGCGCTCCTGGTAGAAACGCGCCACGTTCGCCGCCTGACCATCGAACGGCCAGCGCGCGAAGAAGCTCCGCGCGTACAGGTAGTGCAGTTCCGTGTATCCCGGTCGGTAGTTCTTCAACTCCTCCGAGCTCATGCGCTTGGTCATGCGCGCGTGCTCCTCCACGGCATCCTGGTCCAACCACTGTACGGCGCGCCTGAGCATTTCCTGTGTTTGCCCGTCGCCGCGACCGGTCGCCTTCAACGCCTCCAGGTGACCGAGCCCGGCCACGATGTGCTGGGTGATCCAGCGTGAAGGCATCATCCCGCTCCACCACGGCCATGCACCATTCGCCAGTTGCATGTCGCGCAGCTTCTTCAGGGCCGTGGCCTCCTCATTGCCCATGCGCTGCAGGTCGAACAACAGCGCGATGCGCTCCTTGCTCTCGCGCTCGCTGCGCGCGTTCACCACCCATGGTGTTTCGGCCAACAGCACGTTCTTGAGGTCCGGGTTCTTCTCCAGCTTGCTGGCGAACGCTTCGGGACCCGCTTGTTTCCACTGCTCGAATACCCTCTTGATCGCGGGCCGGCCCTCCACGATGTGCGCGGCCAGGCGGTTCGCATAGTACCGGCTGAAGATCTGCTCCGCACATTCGTGCGGGAACTCCATCAGGTAAGGCAACGCCTGCACCGCGTACCACGCCGGGTTCGGTGTGTACTCCAGTTTCAATGAACGTGAGCGCAACGTGGTAGAAACGCCAGAGGCCAGGAGGTTCGGTAGTTTGAAGGTCTTTGTGCCGGGCGTATTCGACCACAAGGGCACGCTCTCCGTCACGAGCACTTTGTCGGTAAGCACCGGCAACGCACGCTCCTCGCCATCCGACGCCACGATACCGCCGCGCAGCCCACCCTTGCTGTTCGCCGTGATGCGAACGCCGCAAACGTCGACCCCTTCCGGAACAGCGATGCTCCACTCCACGACGGCGCTCTCACCGACTGCGGCAACGAACGACTTGTCCTTCACCTGCACGTCGAACGACTTGTTCAACGATGCGTTCGTGTACGGATCGAAGAGTTCAATCGAGGCCAGCCCTTCAGCCCTTCCCTTTTCCAGCACGTTGATCTTCGCGGTGAGCGTAATGCGATCACCGCTGCGCAGGAAGCGCGGCAGGTTCGGCACCACCATCAACGGCTTTTGCGTGACCGTCTCGCTGGCGATCTGCCCGATGCGCAGGTCCTTCGTGTGCGCCAGGCCCATGACCTTCCAACGCGTGAGCGCGTCCGGTGTCTTGAAGCGCAGCACGATGCTACCGTCCCGGTCCGTGAGCAGTTCGGGGAAGAAGAAGGCGGTCTCACGGAAGTCGGTGCGCAGGGGTTGACTGTTGTCGGTTGTTGGTTGTCCGGTTACCTGGGTCGGCGACGCGGGCGGCTCCATGGGTGCGCTGGCTGAGGCGACCGAATCCGCAGCCACAGCGAATCCGTCTCCATCCATTGCCTTGTACCGCACCGTTTCAAGCCGATCGGAATGTCCGGGGGCGATCATCGCTGCTTCAGCTTGCACGAGTCCAAATCGACGGCGATACATGCGCAGATGGGCCAGGTCATACCCGAAGTTGTTCAATGCTGGATAGATCCGCTCACCGGCATAGAGAAGGCCTGGCCTCCCGTACCGATGCCCTTCCCGCCAGATGGTTTGCCCGCCCGCTTCGCCGAAAGGCTCCTGCTTCTGCCAGCCCAGTTGCGCGTAGTTGTTCTCCCAGATCGACAGCCCCCAGCCGTGCGGAACGAAATGGTCGAGCGAAGCGTCGTACATGCCGCCGAGCAATTGCGCGGCCACCATCTCCCCTTTCGTTCCGGTGATGCGCAGCCGCCATTCCTCCTCGCTACCGGGCAGCAGCTTGTCGCGGAAGCTCATCCATTCGAGCTTCAACTCCTTGTTGGTCCACGGCACGTCGATGTATCGGGAGTCGCTGTGCAGTCGTCCGCGTTCCACACTGAAGAGGTGAACGGTGAAGCCGCCACGGTCGTCTTCCACCACGGGCAATTCAACGAGCTGTTGCGTGTTCTTCAGGATGAACCATCGGCTCACGGCGATCTGTCCCGCGCGCTCCACCTCCATCAATACACGTCCGTCGGGCAGCGCACTGCTCAAGAGCAATCGCGCTTTGGTTCCCGGCTCCGGGCGCTCGTCCAACAATTCCGCGTGGAACGGCTCCGCTACGAAACCTGTGTTCTGGATCGCCGGATCGAACACGGTGAAGTGTTTCGTCACCTTCACCTCTTCACCGTTCGCGTCCTTCGCCACCGCTTCCATCAGGTAGCTGCCCACTTCCCAGGAGCGCGCATTGCGGATGTCCAACCGATGCTTGCCGACGTAACCGGTCTCACGCATCACGTCCGAACCACGTGTCCAGGAAAGGGGATCGTTCTCGTTGCTGTACACGTCCTGCGGGAACTTCGCTGTGTGCTCTTCGCGCGTGAGCGTGAAGCGGTCCGGGCGCTCCCACAGCCGCTGGCGCAACGGCGTGGGCGGTGCCTGCAGCTTGACCACCCGGATGTCCAGCGGTACGTCCACACGCTGGCCGTTCAGGTTCGCCACATGCACGTCGATGCTGTCCGCCTTGGAACGGTCGAGACTTTCACCGAGGCCGAGCTCGAAGCTGATGCTCTTGTATCCGAGGCTGAGGTCGGTGCTGCCGCTCTGCGTTTCCCCGCTGATGTCGACGACGCTCGCCTCCACCGTGAAGTTGAAGATGGGATCGGCCCCGCGCGGGAACTGATCATCCGCATCCGCCGTGAATTTCACCGTGAACTTGCCCTGCGCATCGCACTCGGCCTCACCCTGTGCCACCTGGGTGCTGCGCCCCCACGGCAACCAGCCGCGGTACCACCAACCGCACCACCACGGCATGCGCGCGCTGCGCTTCACCGTCCATTGCACGCGGGCACCATCGAGCGGGACGCCCGCGTAGCTCTTGGCGAGACCGGTCACCGACGCTTCCTGCCCGAGCTTCGGTTGGCCCGCGATCGGATCGAAGGTCACCTCGAACGTCGGCCGCTTGTACTCCTCCACCTGGATCTGTTGCGATCCGTACGGCGTCTGCAGGTTCATGCTGCCCGTGAGCGCGCCCTGCGGTGCGGTGAACGTGCCGTGGAACGCGCCGTACGAATCGCTCGTCACGCTGAGCGAATCGATCTTCTGGTAGTTGACATCAAACAGCTCGACCGTGGTCTTGAAGCCCGCTACTACCTCGTGGCTCTTCCCGCTCTTGCGCGTAACGAGGCCCTTGAACATGACCGGTTGGCCCGGGCGATAGATGGCGCGGTCGGTGAAGAGGAAGATGCGCGGCTCATCCGTTTCCGGTCCCCTGTAGTCGTCCGGGATCCAGGTCTGTGTACTGATAAAGCGGTCATCTCCATCCTGTATCTCCCATCCGATGCTGCCCGATGCACCACGCAACCGTGTGCGCACGAAGCCGTCCTGCCCGGTGGTGAAATTCTCCAATGAACGTTTGAAGACGTTGCCCTCGCGATAGTCGCGCGACCAGGACACGACACCGACACCCGGCCTGGGCGCGCCCGTGCCGCGGTCCACGACCAGCAGATCGAGCTCACCGTGTTTCCAGCGCTGCGTCATCGCCAGTCGCGTGACCCAGAAACGGCCAAAGGCGATGTTGTCCACCTTGGGTTTGAACGTGGAGGTGTCCGATACCAGCAAGGCGTAATGGCCGAACGGCAGCCCGTCGATCGCGACCTCGGTCATGTGCGTGTTCAGGTCGCCATCATCCGGCAACGGGATACTCCATTCGCGCAGCGCTTTGCGCTCAACGAGTTTCTCACCGTCGGATGAACCGTTGTTCTGCAGGAACTCGTCCGTGCTCCAGTCGTCCTTCACCAGACGCAGCCACAACTTGGGAACGTTGCGATAGGTGACCGCAGCCTTGAACGGCGCGTCCGGCAGTACGCCTTCTTCCAATTGCACCGACAATTCGGTATCGAACAATTGCGCACGCATCGCCTCGGCATGTCCGGCCGCGAACGACCCGGGGAACCGGGCGATCACTTGCTCGCAAAGGGTCAGGGCCTGTTTCCGCTCTTGCTTCCATGGAACCTCGGCACCAGCACCTTCCAGCAGGCGCTGGTACTTGCCGGCCATTTCCAGATGCCAGCGCGCCTGGGCCATCAGCACATCACCGAGGCAGGTATCCTGCGGCAGCCTCGAAGCCAACGTGATGAGCGCCTTGAGGTACAGACTGTCCTTGTCCGGCAGGGTGCTGCGTTCCCGTACGAAGGAGAGACGCCCCAGCGTGTTGTCCACCAACGCGTCAGGTTTGCTGTCGCCCAGGTGCGCGCGTTCGAGTTGCTGATGCAGATGAAGGGCCTGCGACTCCCAGCTCGTGCTGTCCGCGTGCGCGAGGCGCATGTGTGCGAAGTCCTCGAAAAGCCCGAAGTGCCGCGCGTCGTTCAGCGTGAACCGTGAAGCCGGTTCAGCCACGCGCGTCTCGGTATTGCGGAACACCTCCAAGGCGCGGTGAGCGAGCAGATCGAACAAGGTTGGGCGAAGCCGCAGTCCTTCGCGCTTGTTCCGCTCGACGTCTTCGGGCCGCTCCGATACGAAGGGCAGCAACAGGTTCGCGATGCGTTCGTTCGGTACCGCCTTCAAGCTGTCGGCATCCTTCAGTGAAGCGCGGTACTCGGCGATCACCTTCTCCATGAATTGCGGCTGTGTCCAGGTGGCGATATCGCCCGTGCCTTCGACGAGCGGCGTGCGCTCCATGATCTCCCACCGGTTGTCGCGGTAGTAGCTCCAGTACTGCTCGGCGATCACGCTATGCAGCAGGGCCCCCAAGGGGAACGCCGCCATCTTCGCTCGCGCCTCGAACGCGCCGATGATCGTGCTGTCCTCCACGCCGGTCATCTGCTGGAAACGAGCGGTGGTCATCATCGCGCGGAACTCCTGCTGCCAGTCGCCGGTAGTGCGGGCCTCCGCGAGCAGGACTTCCGTGGCGGTGAGAGCTGACACGTACTGGCCGATGTTCGCCAGCGAATCGATCGGCGCCCAGCGCGGGTCTTCAGGAACAAGAGGCGTGTTGATGGCGGAGCGTTTGTTGGTGCAGCCGGGAACGAGGGCGATGGCGGCGATCAGGAAATGCAGGTACGGACGCATGGAGGACAAAGGTGGATGCTCGATCAGATGATCAGATGATGAGGTGATCAGATGATGGCATTTCTGACGTTCAAGGGAACCGGGCGACGTCGACCTCGGGGTCCAATGCCGAGCCATCGAAGAGGTGACCGGTCAGGTGCTGCGCGCTCCACGGTGCCAGCAGTACACCGCGCGAGCCGAGTCCGTTCAGGATAGCCTCATGGGCGCCGACTCGGCCAAGCACCGGTCGGCGATCACGGGAGGCCGGACGCACACCGGCCCAGTGCTCTTCCACTTCAACCGGCCGCTGTACGATGCGCTCCACCTTGTCCAAGAGCCAGCGGCGCGCCTCATCCGTGGGGCCGCTCCAGAC
>CAZYPC010000015.1:0-56047 GCA_964649165.1 uncultured Chryseobacterium sp. | reverse complement strand
AGCCGCCAGATACCGGCCTCTTTCGCCGTGGGGAAGAGCTCCAACAGTTCGATCGGATTCCAGAAGCGCGTGTCGTAGCGCTGCTCGAGCTCGCGATAGAACGCACCCGCGATGGCCAGCATCTCCGACGCGCGCCAACTCGGAACCGTGCGCCGGAGTACGATGGGGTTCACCAGGCCGGCCGCCACATGCGAGGCTCGGCCTTCCTTCGGCACATCATAGATGACCACGCGAAGCCCACGCGCAGCGAGCACTTCGGAAAGCACCGCGCCGGCCAGGCCCCGGCCGAGGATGATCACGTCATGGGTGAAGGACACGGCCCGAAGATCGGGTGGGAGAAACGCAGAGGCGCGGGGTTACGCGGAGGATCGCGGAGAAATGCCGTTAGGCGCGGATCCCGAAGGGTCTGTCCGCTCCCCTATGGATGGGGCGACCAGGACATCAGGCGGCGAGCAGACGGCCCATGCGCTCGATCAGCTCCTCCTGGTCGAAGGGCTTCTGCAGCACGTCGTCAGCTCCGCTGTTCTTCGCGGCCTCGTGCAGGTGGGGCAGTTCGTAGGCGCTTATCACGAGCACGGGGGTACGCACGCCTTGGGCGCGAAGACCTTCCACCAGCGCGAAGCCGTCCACGTAGGGCAGACCCAGATCCACCACGAGCAGGTCCGGCTTCTCATCGGATACGACCTTCTCCAGTTCGCGGCCATCGCGCAGGGCGGTCACGCTCCAACCGGCCGCCAGCATGCGGCGCATGAGCAGGGTACGCACCAGGGCGTCGTCTTCGATCAGGATCACGCGTGGCATGGAACGGTCCGTTTACCCGTTCCTACGCGAGAGACAACAAGTGGGTTCGGCGGCCTATAGCTGGCCGGTGATCATCTTGAAGATATCATGACCGTTCACGGCCACGATCACCGTCAAGAGGAATACCATCCCGGCCATCTGCGCGTACTCGAGCACTTTGGGGTTGGCCGGGCGGCGGGCCACCCATTCGTACAGCAGGAACACCACATGGCCGCCGTCCAGTGCCGGAATGGGGAGGATGTTCAGGAAGGCCAGCGCCATGCTGAGGAAGGCCGTCATCTCCCAGAACCGCGACCAGATCCATTTCGAACCGTAGGCTTTGGCCATGCTGCCCAAGCCACCCATCTGCTTGATCCCGCTCTTCGTGCCGAGCAATCGGAAGGAGCTGACGTTGTCCTTCATGCGCTGCCACCCGAAATGGATGCCCGCCGGAATGCTGCTGAGCAGGCTGTAGTGCCGCGTTTCCGACTTCAGGTACCCGTCCGGCCCCTTGCGGTAAAGGCCAGCCATGCCTTCGTCGTCCAATTTCACGGGAACTACCACCAAGTGACCCTCGCGCTGAACGGTCACCTCAACGGTTTGCCCCTCCTTGCCCTTTACGGCCTGCTGGAAGTCCGTGAAGTAGGCCGCCGGCTCGCCGTTCATGGCCAGCACACGGTCGCCGGGTCGGAAACTGCCGATGGCCTCCGCTCCGCTACCCGTTTTCACACTGTCCACGATGAACGGGAACCGTGGCAGGAAGAGCACGCGCTCTTTCGCGTCGAGGATCCGTTCAGCGACGTCGTCGCCAAGAACGATGTCCTTCTTCACGCCGTCGCGTTCTACGGTCACGGTCTGCGCTCCCTTGATCAGGATCGCGAGCGAAACATCTTCCAGCGTTTCCACCTGCTGCCCCTCCACGCTCAGGATCCTGTCCCCGCTGCGGAAGCCCTGTTCCTCCATGATCAGGCTCGGGGTGACCCCATAGGTCACGTTCGCCAGCGGCAGGTATTCACGGCCCCATACATACAGCACCATGCTGTATATGGCGAAGCCCAGCAACACGTTGACCGTCACCCCGCCCACCATCACGATCAAGCGCTGCCACACCGGCTTGGCGCGGAATTCCCACGGCTCCGGAGCTTTCTCCATGCGGGCCTTCTGGTCCTTGTCCAGGCTCTCGTCGATCATGCCGCTGATCTTCACGTAGCCGCCAAAGGGCAGTGACCCGATACCATAGACCGTATCGCCGATCTTCTTCTTGATCAGCGCATAGGGCGCATCGAAGAACAGGAAGAACTTCTCCACCCGCATGCCGAAGAGCTTGGCCGGCAGGAAGTGTCCGAACTCGTGCAACGCCACCAGGATGGACAGGCCGAGCAGTAGCTGGCCGATGTAGATCAGGATGTCCATTTCGCAGTGGCCGGTTTCCAGTTCATCGCCAGCCGACGCGTCTCTGCATCAGTGGCTTCAAGGTCTTCTAACGTCGGGTGAGGCACAAAGGTCGCGTTTGAGAGGCTTTCGGCGATCAGGTCACTCATTCGGGTGAATCCGATCGCTCCCCTCAGGAACGATGCCACGGCCACTTCGTTGGCGGCATTCAGCACACATGGCAGGTTCCCGCCGCGTTCCATGGCTTCCAAAGAGAGGCGCAGATTCTGGAACGTGCCGAGGTCGGGAGCCTCGAACGTGAGCGCGGGGTGCTTCGTGAAATCGAACCGCGGCCAGTCCGTGACCAGTCGCTTCGGATAGCCCAAGGCGTACTGGATGGGGAGCTTCATGTCCGGCAGCCCCAGCTGGGCTTTCATGCTGCCGTCGCGGAACTGCACCAGGCTGTGGATGATGCTCTGTGGATGCACGACGATCTCCACCTGTTCGGGCTTCAAATGGAAGAGCCATTTCGCCTCGATGGCCTCCAGCCCTTTGTTCATCAGGCTTGCGCTGTCGATCGTCACTTTGGCACCCATGTCCCAGTTCGGGTGTTTGAGCGCCTGGGCCGCCGTGACATGCTCGAGTTCCGCGCGCGATTTCCCGCGGAAGGGTCCACCACTGGCCGTGAGCACCACCTTCTCAATGGGGTTCTCCCATTCTCCGGCCAGGCATTGGAAGATGGCGCTGTGCTCGCTGTCCACCGGGTAGATGTTCACCTGCTTTTCCCGCGCCAAACGTGTGATGAGTTCCCCCGCCACCACCAGCGTTTCCTTGTTGGCCAAGGCGATGGTCTTCCCGGCGTTGATAGCCGCGATGGTCGGACGCAGGCCCGCGAAACCCACCATGGCCGTGAGCACGATGTCGATGGGCTCCATGGTTACCGCCTGCTCGATGCTCTCCGCACCGGCGAAGACCTTGATGTCGAGCGGCTGAAGCGCATCACGCACCTCGGCATACTTCGCCTTGTCCCCGATCACCACCGCGTTCGGGTTGAACTCTTTCGCCTGGGCGATGAGCAGCGCGGAATTGCCACCGGCCACGAGCAGCTCCACCTGGAATTGATCCTTCTGCCCGCGCACGACCTGCAACGCCTGCGTGCCGATGGAGCCGGTGGAACCGAGGATGGCGAGGTGCTTCATGTGGCCGACTGGAACGCGGCGAAGTTCGCCGTTGGCGCGCGAACCGATCTAACATGCCTTAACAGAGGCACGCGATCGGTCCGGCCAATTTCGTGCGTCAGCCGCTCCATGGACTTCCGCATCCAGGTTCCCGATCCGTGCAAGGAGGACTGGAACGCCATGCTGCCGCGCCCGAACGGTCGCTACTGCGGCAAGTGTGATACCGTAGTGCCGGACCTGAGCCGCGCGAGCGACGAAATACTCATCGACCTTGTGCACAGCGAGGCCCTGCCGCACTGCGCCCGCTTTGCTCAAGGTCAACTGGACCGTGTGATGCGGCCGCACCCCGATCCGGTCGCCGGCCTGCAGGCCTTGGTGCTCGCGGCGGCTGTTGTGACAGCGCCCGCTGCGGCCGAAGCGCGAGTGCCGACCGAAGGTGATAGCACCCAGAAAAAAGAGACGGCGAAGAAGCCGAAGAAGCAACGTTTCAAAGTCGGGTCGTTCCAACCGACCGAATACCTGATCCGGACTTCCTGGAATGACACCTCTTTCGCCACGCTCGGCTTCTCCGTCATCCAGGCAGACGAAGCCATACCCCGGCCAAGCATCCCTCCGACCACTTTTCCGGCCGTTCCGGAAAAGATCCTCATGGGGGATGTCTACACGCCGGAAGAGCCGACCTTTCATGGGTTCGCGCGTGTGGAGAGCGCCCAGCGACTGCCGGATGGGCGAATGATCGACCCCTACTCGGGCGACAGCCCGCAGCGGCCTGCACCGAACGCCGTGGTGCCTGGTCCAAAGCCACAGCCGGAAGATCCACCGGAACCGCCCAGGCCTTCGCTATCAGCCGTATTCTTCCGACACCAGCGTATCGCGGGGTCATTACGCCATTGGCTCACAACCGTGCTCGGGAAGCGAACGCGGGTTTAGCCTTTTCACAGGCCACGACCGTCGGTCATGTGATCGGATATGAACGCATGGAGCTCTCCTGTGTACCGATCGACCGACCGCCACGTTCTCCGGTCACCTGACTGCCTCCGGGCTCACCACCACCACCCCACCATGCGGATCACCATCAGCATTCCGAAACCCTGCCAGGAGGATTGGCAGGCGATGACCCCGGACGCCGTTTCCACAACGGGCAAAGGCCGGCACTGTGCACAATGCGACCATGTGGTCGCGGACCTTACCCAGGCTACCGACGCGCAACTGGTCGCGCTCTTCACCAGCGATGCGAAACCGAAGTGTGCACGATTCGACCCGGCGCAGCTCAATCGCGCGCTGGGCACTGCGGAAGCACCACGACAGGCCGGGGCCTTGCCGGTGGCCGCGTTCACCACGCTGGCGGCCGTGGCCAGCGGGTGCGAGTCCATCGGTCAGCAACCGCCGCTCACAACGATCGGGGAAATGGAGTTCGAACCGGCGATCGAACAGCCCGTTAACACCGAACGCGCGCTCCTCGGCGATACGGTCGCTATCAGCACGCCGATGCCGCCCGAAACCATTGACCTGATGACCGGCCAGTCGACCGTGATAATCATGGAGGGCCTGTCCGTTCCGGAGTGCACCAAGACCGCGGAACGCACGACGAAGGGTGAAACGAAGGTCGACCCGATCCTTGAACACATTGAACTCGGCAACGTGAGCATCCGCCTGGAAGAGGTCGAGATCCTGAGCACGATGGGCGGCCCGGGTATCGCCTTCCTGCCCGAGGTACCTGATACGATGGAGGTTTGCGGGACCGTAGTGGACCACTACTCAGGCGAACCGTTACCGTTCGCGCACATCTGGTCCGATGACCTGAACGCGCACACCACCACCGATGCCCATGGCGCTTTCCGTTTCCGGTTGGCGCGACCGGCCGAGAAAGCTCCCGTGACCATCGAGGTGCGTTCACCCGGATACCTGTTCGAGAAACATCTGATCGACCCGGCCAAGCCCGTCAAGCGACCTGCACCTCCTAAAATGGTGACCGACCCATTGACCGGCGGCGTCGATCCGCACGACCCCATGGGCATCACCGGTGCTGTGGTGGATCGCAGCGGTGCACAAGTGCCCGGGCTTGTGATCCGTGTGCGCGGAACGGCTGTGCGTGTGCAATGCGACACCGACGGCAAGTTCTTCCTGAGCGTTCCCGAACAACTCATGGGCAAGTCTGTCACGCTGGATGTCCTCGATGCGGATCGCGTGCTGAAGAGCATTCCGCTTTCCGAGCGCGCGGTACCCTGCTGTGTGCCGGTCTCGTTATCCCCGGAGGAGATGCCGACCCCACCGGCTCCAGCTGACCAGTGCCAGGACGTGGGGGTGATACGCATGCGCGAACGCCAGATGCTCACCAGGATGGTCGCGATCAGCCCAGAGCCGATGCGCCGGGACACCTTGGATCGCCTCCTTCGCCCGGTGAAGGACGTGATGCGGAAACGCCAGCGCTGAATTCGCCGGACTGTTCCGACCTTGTGGCACCCCTGCGCAGCTGCGACTTCGCAGGGCTACGTCGCACGCAGCATGACCCATCCCACCGACGCCGAGTTCGCCGCCATCCTGGCCAACGTCAGCAAGCACATCGCGCTCACCGAAGAAGAGCAACGCTTCTGGCGTGGACTGCTGCGCACCAAGCGCGTCGGGAAGCACGAATGTGTGCTGCAGGTGGGCGACGTGAGCAAGTACCAGTACTTCGTGGTGAGCGGCTGCCTGCGCACCTACTTGGTGGCCGAGGACGGCAAGGAGCACATCCTGCAGTTCGCGCCCGAGGATTGGTGGACCGGCAACATGAGCAGCATGCTGAAAAGCCAGCCCAGCCAGCTGATCATTGAAGCGCTGGAGGACACGGTCGCACTCGCCATCGACAAACCCGCGCAGGATCTGCTCTTCGAACGCGTACCGAAGTTCGAGCGCTTCTTCCGCATCCTCATCACCAACGCCTTCATGGCGCAGCAGCGGCGCACGTTGAGCTCCCTGAGCAAGACCGCGGAGGAACGTTACGCGGAGTTCCGCAAGCTCTATCCTTCCCTCGACGGACGCGTGGCGCAAAAGCACATCGCGAGCTACCTCGGCATGACTCCGGAGTTCTTGAGCACGGTGAGGAAAAGGGTGCTGGCGAAGGGCTAGTGCCTCGCGGCGGCTCTCCGTAACCGATCGTTCACGGCGCGGCCGAGACCTTCGTCCGGGAACACTTCCGCTACGATCATCCCGACGTCACCCTTGTCCAGCGTTCGAATCGCCCCGAACAGGTTGCGTGCGGCCTCGTTGATATCACCGGCGGGAGAAAGGACCTCACAACGCGCCACATCGTAGCGCGCGTGAAAGGCGATCACGCCGATCCGCAGGTCGGCATGCTCCTTCAACAACCCTTCCACATCGCCGACGACGAGCGGTTTCCGCGGTGCGTAGTGGCTCTCGATCATGCCCGGTGCAGCGGGGAGCACATGCTTCACCTGCGGCCGAACCGTACCGATCACCTTTTCGATCGCCTCCACCGCAAGGCCGCCCGGCCGGTACAGCACGGGCATGCCCTCTTCCCAGCCGATGATCGTGCTCTCGACACCGACGGTACACGGCCCACCATCCAGGATGTACGGGATCTTTTCGCCCAGCTGGTCGGCCACATGCCGCGCTGTCGTCGGGCTCACATAGCCGAAGGGATTCGCGCTCGGTGCCGCGAGGGGAAAGTCGAGTGAGCGCAGAAGTCCGAGGGTCATCGGATGCGCGGGCATGCGAACGCCTACCGTGCCCAATCCGCTGGTCACGATATCCGGAACGCGCCGTGACTTGGGCAACACCAGGGTGAGCGGGCCCGGCCAGAACCTGTCCATCAGCGCCTCCGCTTCCACAGGGACATCGGAAACAACCTGCCCGACCTGAGCGCGGCCGTGTACGTGCACGATGAGCGGATCGAACGCAGGCCGTTGCTTCACCTGGAAGATGCGCAACACCGCATCCGGATCGAAGGCGTTCGCCGCCAGGCCGTAAACGGTCTCTGTGGGGATGGCCACGACCTCCCCGTCGCTCAGCAACAACGCAGCGCGTGCGAGGTCCTTTCCGATGGTCGCTTTCATCCGATCGTGTGCGAAGGTGCGAAGCCTTCCTGTGAGCGATCGCTTAACATCGTCCTCGCACATCCGAAAGACGCCTTGCGCCTCCCTCCCTTCCTCATCGCACTGCTCCGACTTCTACTGTTGGGCCTTGTCGTGCTCTCGTTCTTCCGCCTCGCACTCTTGGTCCTGCATACCGCCCAATGGAAGGATGCCCCCGCCGGTGAGGTGTGGACCGCGCTGCTCGACCGTGGCCTCTTGTTCGACCTGTATGTGCTCGCCTGGATGCTCGCCCTGCCTGCGGTGCTTCTCGGCACTGCCTACCTCTTGCGGAGCGGGCGGCGATGGCCCGCCAGGCTCACACGATGGTTCTTCACGCTCCCCTTCATCGCGGTTCTGCTGTTCGCGTGCGCGGACATCCCCTTCTACGACTACCTGAACATGCGGCTCACCCGCGTGGCCCTCACAACGGCCTCCACGCTGACGCAGAGTTTGAAAGAGCTCGTGAGCACGCCCGCCTATCTACTGGCCCTCGCAGCTTTTATCGCTGGCGCCTGGCTATGTGCGCGTATCATCCATCGCGTTCTGCGCGGTTTGTCCACCACCTCATCCCACCCGCTGTGGAAGCGCTGCTTGTTCTTCCTCCTGCCGCTGGCCGCTCTGTTCCTCGGCGTTCGGGGAACATTCGCCCTGGATGACCAACCCCTGGCGATGGAGGACGCCTACTTCTGTCAGACGCCCTTCCTCAACCAGCTGGGGCCGAACGCCACCTTCAGCTTTCTGGAGAGCTATGCGCACGGATCGCCGCGACTGATGCCGCCGGATGAAGCGATCGCCAACGTGCGTCGGTTGTTGGACATCCCGGAAACCCGGTACACCTCACCGATCGCCCGTGAAGTGACGTTCGACTCCGCGGCCGCCCCGATGAACGTGGTGCTCATTCTCGTGGAAAGCCTCAGCGCGAACCGCCTCAAGCGTTTCGGCTATCCGAAGGACCTCATGCCGTTCCTCGGGACCCTCATGGACTCGGCGATCGTCTATGACCGCTTCTACTCCGCTGGCACGCGCACCTGCAATGGCATTTTCAGCTCGCTCTATGGCCTGCCCGCTGTTTTCGAAGAGCATCCGTTCTCACACCCATCCATGAGCGCACAGCGCTTCCACGGCCTGCCCCACATCCTCCAAGAGCATGGCTACCGCACGGATTTTTTCTACCCTGGCGATCCGGCGTTCGACAACATGAAGGGCTTTCTACCGAACAACGGGTTCGACCGGCTCTGGGGAGAAGGCGACTATCCGGACAGTCTTTATCGCAACAGTTGGGGGGTGACCGACCATGCGCTCTATCGGATGGTACTGCACCAGTTGGATCATCGTGGTGACCCGGCGCGTCCCTTCCTGGCCACCATCATGACCATCAGCAGCCATGTGGGCTACAACGTGCCGGATGACATCACCGGATTCGCGGCGACAAGTGACCGGGATGACGAGAACATCTACGAATACGCGGACGCCGCACTCCAGGGCTTCCTTTCCGAAGCGAAGAACAAAGCGTGGTTCTCCAATACCCTGTTCGTTATCACCGGGGACCATGGTCAACGCTTCGATCCGTTGCATGAAGTACCCCTGAGCTATCATCACATCCCGCTGATCATTCTCGATCCGAAGCACCACGAGGCCAGGACCGATCATCGCTTCGGCACGCAGGTGGACCTCCCGGAAACGATACTCGGACTGTTAAGCCTACCCCATGTGAACAATACCCTTGGGATCGACCTCGCGCGTTCCTTCCGGCCATGCGCCTATTTCTGTTCCGATGCCCGAATCGCCGCGCTGGATGATCGCTTTTACTGGATACGCACCGGCGAGGTGGAACATCTGTATGACCTGCCCGGTCGCGATACACGGGATCGATCAGGCAGCGAGAAGGCCGCGCTCTCCGCATTGAAGATCTGCGCGGAGAGCATGACGGAGTGCACACGCCATCTGGTCAACAGACGACTGGTCGGTCCTCCTGTGCCGCGTTAGACCAGCCCCTCCACGTACTTGCGATCGTTGGCCAACCGCGGCACCTTGCTCTGCGCATCGTTCATCCCACGCGCTTTCATCCATGCGGTGAAACCTCCACGCTTGACCGGCGTGATCCTCAGCGGTCGCAGGACCTTTCCCGCGATAAGATCCTTGTAATACACGTTCCGCTTCACCAGTGCGCTGTCGAGAATATCCGCGAAGCGCGCCAGATCGGTCGGCGGTGCGGCGAACTCGATGAACCACTCGTGATACGGCAGATCCCCGTCGGCCGGTGACGTTCTCGGGGCAACGGTGAACTCGCTCACCTCGCAAGGCATCGCCGTCATGGCCTCCTTGATCGCGCCCTCCACTTCCTCGGCTATCACGTGCTCGCCGAAGGCGCTCGTGAAGTGCTTCGTGCGACCCGTAACGACGATCCGCGGCGGAGAAAGCGAGACGAACCTCACCGTGTCACCGATCTCGTAGCCCCAGAGCCCCGCATTGGTATGCAGCACGAGCGCATAGTTCACACCGAGCTGAACATCGGCGAGTGGAATACGCCGTTGAGGTCCCGGTTTTCCACCGGGCCCTGCCGTCCCGTTGGAAACCGGGACGAACTCGTAGTAGATCCCGTTGTCGACGACCAGGAGCAGGCCTTCCTCATCATGGCGGTCCTGATAGGCGATGAAGCCCTCGCTCGCAGGGAACAGCTCGATGCTGTCCACGTCGGTCCCGATCAAGGTGCGCATCCGGTCGCGATACGGTGTATAGTTCACTCCACCGTAGACGTAGAGCGAGAATCCAGGGAACACGCTCCGCACATCGGCGCGCCCCGTCCGCGCGAGCAGGCGTTCGAAATACATCTGCGTCCAGGCCGGTATGCCACTGATCAGGCGCATGTCCTCGTTCATCGTTTCCGTAACGATGGCCTCCACCTTGGTCTCCCAATCGGCGATCGTATTGGTCGCATGGCTGGGAAGCCGGTTCCGTTGCAGGTAGGCGGGGACATGGTTCGCCACGATGCCGCTCAACCGGCCGGCGGGCACGGCCCCTTTGCGGTCCAATACCGGGCTGCCTTGAAGGAAGATCATCTTCCCGTCCACGAAGGAGGTGTTGCCCGTGTGCGCGATATAGGCTAGCAGGGCATTGCGCGCGCTGTTGATGTGGTTCGGCAGGCTCTGCCGGGTGATGGGTATGTATTTCGCCCCGCTGGTGGTGCCGCTCGTCTTGCACAGGTAGAGCGGCAGTCCGGGCCACAGTACATTCTTTTCGCCTGCGACGATGCGTTCGATGTAGGGCCGGAAACCCTCGTAGTCGCGAAGCGGAACCGCTTGGGCAAGCGAGGCGTGATCGGTCACCTCGCCGATCCCGTGCTCCTTCCCGAACGCTGTGTCCGCCCCTGATCGCACGAGCATGCGCAGCACCTTCTCTTGTGCGCCTGCCGCGTCCATCGCGTGCCGCATCACACGCCTGGTGATCCACTGGGCGTATGGTCGGCTGAGGGAGGCTTTGAGGCTCATGTCACGGTTGACGGTTGGCGGTAGTCAGTTGTCGGTCTGCCGCCGGAAACCACCGGCACCCCACAACCGGAAGCTGACAGCAGGAGGGTCATTTGAAGACCATGAACGAACGGGGGTCCACAGGCTCCCCCCTGTGCCAGAGTTCGAAGTGCAGGTGAGGCCCTGTGGTGAGCTCGCCGCTGTTCCCGACAATGGCGATGGCCTCGCCCGCCTTGACCCGATCACCTTGCTCGCGCAGAAGCACGGCATTGTGCTTATAGACGCTCAACAGATTGCCCCCATGCTGAACGTGGAGGACGTAGCCACCGTCGCTCGTCCAGCTGGCCAGGACCACCGTGCCTTCGAGGCAGGCTTTCACGGCGTCGTCCGCTTTCGTCACGATATCGATACCGAAATGGCCCTTCTTCACATCGAACGTATCGGTGACCACGCCCCGCAACGGTGGAAAGAAAAAGATGCCGGACAAGCCCGCATGCTCCGCCAAGGCCCCTGATTGCTCCTGCACGGTGTAGGCCTCATCCCGCCGGACCCGTTCGCGCAGCAAGCTGTCCGCAAGTCCCGGCTTCAGGTCCTCGGGCCGGGGCGGCACGGCGATCCGCCGGAACAGCACCGAGCTGTCCGCCGGCAACTCGCCGCTCAGCACGTTGCGGAGGTTAGTGAGGTACAGGTCGCGCACCAACAGCGCTCCTTGCAAGGAATCCGCCAGCATCGTGGCCCGGTAGGCGTTCAATTTGGTCTTCTGGTCGGAATACCCGGGGATGAGCCGCTTCACCGGGGTGAACACGATGAAGGACGTTACCAGTGCGGCGCAGACCAGGAATGCCACCGTGCCCAGCAGGATCACGTTGATGCGTGAAAGCCGGAAGCTGAGCCGCTCCTCGAACGAGCTCTCATTCACCAACGAGAGCCGGTACTTGTCCTTCAGCCTGCCCAGGAACGGGCGCTTTCGCTCGGATCTCCGCTCGGGCATGGCGGCCGAAGGTAGGGGCGGGGTCCGCCCCTTGCCCACGGCTGCCCGTAAGCAGCGCATCCATCATCCGCCGATGAAATAACTTGGCCGCCTTTCTGTTCTAGTCGCACGTCTTTCCTCCGTGATCCGCGCCATCCATATCCGTTCCTGGGCTCTGGGCCTCGCCGTGGTCCTCATCGCGGCCTGTTCCACCGAAAAGGACGCCTTCATCAACCGCACCTACCACCGCCTTACCGCCCGGGACAACGGTTGGTTCAACGCCAACGAGAAGCTGAAGGAGACCGTGGCCGCGATGGAAAAGGCCTACGTTGATGATTATGACGAGGTGCTTCCGATCTTCATCTACGGCACCGAGGAGCAAGCCAAGGCGTTGGTGCCCGACATGGAGAAGTGCATCGAGAAGTGCAGCACGGTGATCGACCGGCACTCGATGGATAACGGCAAGGGCGAGTCCAACACCTGGATCGACGACGCCTATTTCGTCATCGGGAAGAGCCATTTCTACAAGCGCGCCTATTTCGACGCGGAGCGCACCTTCGACTATGCGGGCCGTCGTTTCAAAGGACAGGACCGCCAGCTGGAGAGCAAATTGTGGTTCGCCCGCACGGCCATCCAGAACGAGCAGTATGCCAAGGCGCAGAGCACGCTGGACGAGGTGAAGAACCAGAAGGAACTGCCCAAGAAGTTCCCGCACGACCAGCTCAGCGCCATCCAGGCGGAGGTGAACCTCAAGCGCGGCAAGGTGGATGACGCCATCACGGACCTGGAACACGCTGTGGAGATCGCCACGAACCGCACACAAAGGGTGCGCTGGATGTTCATCCTCGCCCAGCTCTACCAGGCCAAGGGCATGGAGGAAAAAGCCATCGCCCAGTACAACAAGGTGGCGCGCAGCCACCCGCCCTACGAGCTCGGTTTCCACGCCGACATCTTCCAGGCACTCTCCTTCGATCGGGGAAGCAGCGAGCAGTTGCGCAAGAAGCTCCGCCGCATGCGCAAGGACGAAAAGAACAAGGACCATTACGACATGATCGAGTACGCCATGGCGGACATCGATCTGAAGGAGAACAAGGACAGCAGTGCGATCGCCCACCTGAAGACGAGCGCACGGGTAAGCACCACGGACATCAAGCAGAAGGCCAAGAGCTTCCTCAAGCTGGCGGACCTGTTCTTCGACGACAAGAAGTATCCCCCCGCGCAGCAGTATTACGACAGCACCCGCTCACTGCTGGCCGAAACGCACAAGCGCTACGAGGAAGTGAACACCCGTGCGGACGTGCTCGGTGAACTGGTCGAGCAACTCGACATCATCGCCTTCGAGGACAGTGTGCAGGCTTTCGCCAAGCTCCCTAAGGAGGAGCAGGAACGCCTCATCAAGCAGCGCATCAAGGACCGCCAGCGGGAAGAGGACGAAAAGGCCGCGGAAGAAGCCGCTGCGCGCGAAGTGGCCTCCACTTCTCCGCAGCCAACGAAACCTCAGCCCGGCGGCGACCAGAACGCCTGGTACTTCTACAACCCCACCCAGATCGCGCGGGGCATGGCGGAGTTCAAGAAGAAATGGGGCAATCGACCCAATGAGGACAACTGGCGCCGCAAGGACAAGGCGGGCAGCGCCCTGACCCAGGAACCCGAGGAGACAGAGAACGACAGCACGGACACCGCCAAAGAGGGCAAGGATGGCGAACCGGCCTGGAAGGATCCGGAGAGCTACATGAAGGATGTGCCGATGGACACTGCGGCGTTGGAGGCCAGCAATGCCAAGGTCTGCTCAGCCCTCTACATCGCGGGAACCATCTACAAGGAGAAGCTCAAGGATACCGACGCGGCCATCGAGAGTTTCGAGGTGCTCAACGGGCGGTTCGAAGAGTGCCGCTACACGCCGGAATCCTACTACCAGCTGTATCGTATTTATCTGGAGAAGGAGCGCAAGGGCTACGTCGACTTCGAGGGAAAGGGTTCGGCTTACTTCGCCGGGGTGATCCAGGAGCGCTGGCCGGACAGCGAGTTCGCGCGACTGGTGAAAGACCCGAACCAGCTCATGGCCGATGAGGAGCGCAAGAAGAAAGAGGAGACCGACTATGTGGAGGTCTACCGCCAATATCGCGAAGGGGCCTACGTGCAGGTGATCAGCACCTGCAATTTCGTGATCACCGAGACCCCCAAGAACCACCTGCTGCCCAAGTACCACTTGTTGAAGGCACTGGCCATCGGTGGCACGCACCAGGTGGAGGCCTTCCGGGCGGCGCTCTCCGAAGTACAGAGCAAGTACCCCGGCAGCGATGAGGCGAAGGCCGCAGCGGACATCCTGGCCAATCTGGACAAGAGTTCGGGCGTCACCCCGAGTGGAAGCGCGCCTCCGGAAGTGGTCGCCGCGCCCCAGTACACCGCCAACGACGGCCCGCATTTCGTGGCCCTCATGTTCCCGAACGCCGACGGGAGTATCGAGCCCCAGAAGACCCGGATCAGCGACTTTGACCAGACCAATTTCATCGGCCAGTCGTTGCAGGTCCAAGCCAGCGTGCTGGATGACAACTTCCAGGTGCTGAAGATCGGTCCCTTCGAGAACAAGGCGAAGGCCATGGAGTACTACAACTTGTTCATGGCCACCCCCACCCTGAGCGGCCTCAATGATGCGGGGTATACCACGTTCGCCATCAGCGCGATGAATTTCGGGGTGTTCTACAAAGCCAAGGACATCGACGCGTATGCGTCCTTCTTCACGGAGAACTACCTGCAGGGGCAATAACCCGGGATCGCGCTCGCGGCCCCCGGTCTTCCCCACATCGACCGGTTCAAACCGTTGGGCGGATCCACCCTGTACCCGCCCCTCCCAAGTGCCTGAGGCTCTTACATTCGCACCGGATATCAGGAACCCGCTCTGGACCAAACCCGCTAACGCATGTTCCGGAACGACAAACCCGCTGAACCCATGAGCAAGCCCATGGAACCCGTGAACAACGGCAAGATCAACAGCATCATGGAGGGCACCTCCATCGAGGGCGAGATCAAGAGCGACAGCAACATCCGCATCGATGGCCGCGTGAAGGGCACCATCAACGTGCGCGGCCGACTGATCGTGGGGGCCAGCGGCGTGGTGGAGGGTGACGTCACCTGCCAGAGCAGCGATATCGAAGGCACGGTGAACGGGAAGATCACCTGCCAGGACCTGTTGAGCTTGAAGGCCACGGCCAAGCTCACCGGCGACATCAACACGAAGAAACTGGCCATCGAGCCCGGGGCCATTTTCACCGGCAACTGCAGCATGGGCGGCGGTGTGGTGAAGGAGATGAGCCCGGGCATGCGTGCGGACGCTCCCCGCGTTGAATCGCCAGCGCAAGCCGCTCGCTAAGCCGCGGTGCGCACATCCCCGCTCACCCCTGTGATGCTCATCGGCGCTATCGGCGCCGTTTGCACCGTGGCTGGGCTGCATTTGGCAGGGGTGCCGTTCGACTGGCGTTACGCGCTTTTGCTGATCTACTTCGTCAACGTGACGTCCCTGCTATTGGGCTGGCAGGAAAAAGTGGCCGAACAGACCGCCGTGTTCATCCGGCGCTTCCTTGTCGGCCTCATCATTAAGCTCATGGGGTCGGTCGTCCTGATGGTGATATTGGTGAAGATCGGACCACCGGGATCGGCCACGCCGTTGGCCATCACCTTCGTGGGCCTGTACGTGCTGTTCACCACCTTCAGCGTATCCCGATTGATGAAGGTGATCCGCGCGCCACGGGCCTGAGCCTTCGCTTACTTTCGTGCTCGCGCCATCGCCTCAGCGGCTATGGCGGATACCATATGGATTGGCGCAAAGTCATCACGGTAGAACCGGACAAGCGCGGAGGGAAACCCTGCGTCCGAGGCTTGCGCATTACCGTCTATGAAGTGCTGAGCTTCATGGCCGGGGGCATGTCTCCGGAGGACATTGTTCGAGACTTCCCAAGCCTAACGGTGGAAGACGTGCGCGCATGCCTGGCATTCGCCGCTGACGAAGGCCGTTTTATCGCCGCACCCCAGCCAGCCGCATGAAGCTGCTCGTTGATGAGAACCTGCCCGACACGCTCGCGCAGATGCTCAGAAGACGATTCCCCGGGACGGTGCACGTTGGGGACGTGGATCTGAGATCGGCACCCGACCCCTTTGTTTGGGAATACGCCCGGGAGAACGGGTTCGATATCATCACACAAGACGCCGATTTCCGCGCGCGCATCCACCTCTATGGTGCGCCTCCGAAGGTGGTCTGGGTCAGAATGTTCGGGGCTGACACGGCTGTGATGCTCTCGTTCATCGCACTGAGACTGGACCGTATCGACAGCTTTTTGAGCGATCCCGAAGAGTCTTTTCTGGAACTACCATGAAGATCGACGACGGCATCGACAAGGAGGAACTCGACGAGATCACCACGCCGGCGAAGAACTACGCCCGGTACGGGGCGCTCGCCTTCCAGATGGCCGCCGTCATCGCGCTTTCCGTCTGGGGCGGCCGGTGGCTGGATGGACTGGTTGGCTGGAAGTTCCCCTTGTTCACGATCGTGCTACTGCTCGCAGCGCTCACCGGGGCCATCTGGTCCGTTTACAGGTCACTGAAGAAGGGCGGTTGAGCCGATTTTTCCCGGGGGCTTGGACGTATGGCCGCAGTACCTACTTTCGCGGCCGCAATGAAGGGGGTATCTATCGTCGCGATCCTGCACAAAGCCTTGGTGCGCGCGGCTTTCCTGCTGTCCACACTGCTTCTTTCCGCTAGCCTCCAGGCCAACGAGCAGGGGGCGGAAGCGCCTCATCCGGGAGCCGAAGTAGGGGAACCCGCTGAAAAATTCGAGGTCGGTCCGTTCATCATGGACCACATCGGCGACAGCCACGATTGGCACATCGTCGGCCACACCCATCTACCCCTGCCCGTCATCCTGAAAACCCCGGGCGGTCTCGAGGTCTTCAGCAGCGCCCGTTTCGTCGGCGAGCACCATCACCCCACCAGCTACACGGGCAAGTACGGCACCTACGCCATGGAGGGCAAACGCGTGGTGGCTTTGGATGCCGCCGGACACGTTGACGAGGCCGCGACCGCCGCGATCTGGGACATCAGCCTGACGAAGAACGCGGTAACGATCATCTTCTGCTGCACGATCATGTGCCTGCTGTTCATCAGCGTGGCGCGCGGCTACGCGAAGCGGGGTGCCAGCGCTCCGAAAGGCGCCGCTTCCTTCCTGGAGCCGATCATCCTGTTCATCCGCGACGATGTGGCCAAGGCGAACATCGGCGAGAAGCACTACATGCGCTTCACGCCCTACCTGCTATCGCTGTTCTTCTTCATCTGGTTCCTGAACATCATCGGCCTGATCCCCTTCTTCCCCTTCGGCGCGAACGTGACGGGCAACATCGCCATTCCGCTCGTGCTCGCCTCGATCACCCTGATCCTGGTGACCTTCCTGGCCAATCGCCACTACTGGCGCCACATCTTCGCCATGCCGGGTGTTCCCGTGGGCGTACTGGCGATCCTCACACCGATCGAGATCATGGGCCACTTCCTGCGCCCGCTCGTGCTCACCGCGCGACTCTTCGCGAACATCATGGCCGGCCACATCGTGGTGCTCGTCTTTATCTGCCTGATCTTCATCTTCGGCCAGAGCAGCGCCGCTGGCGGCATCGGTGCCAGCATCCCTTCGATCCTCTTCGGCACGTTCGTTAACTGCCTGGAGGTCCTGGTCGGCATGCTCCAGGCCTACGTTTTCACCCTGCTCACCAGCATCTACATCGGTTCGGCCGTAGCTGAACCGCACCACGACCATCACTAAGCCCCCTCGACCACGTTCGGGGTGACAACTCAACAACAGAACACTCAACCTCCACTTCGATGACCCTCTTGAACATTCTCCTCCAAGCCGCTCCTGAAGCCAGCATGGCCGTCGCCAAAGCCGGTGGTGCTATCGGTGGTGGTCTCGCCGCCATCGGCGCAGGTATCGGTATCGGCCGTATCGGCGGCAGCGCGCTCGAAAGCATCGCTCGCCAGCCTGAAGCCAAGGGGGACATCGTCGGTAACATGATCCTCACCGCCGCTCTCGTGGAAGGTGCGGCCATCGTGGCGATCATCCTCGGTTTCGTTGCCGGTCTGTAAGCGGCGCAACGTTCTTCAAGGTCCACTCAAACCCAAGGCGCAGCCATGCTCAAGCCCGATCCCGGACTACTCATCTGGATGTGCATCTCCTTCGGCATCCTGGTGTTCTTGCTCGGCAAGTTCGCCTGGAAGCCCATCCTCGGCGCAGTGAAAACGCGCGAACAGAGCATCGCTGATGCCCTGAACGAGGCCAAAAAGATGCGCGATGACATGGCCAAGATGTCCGCGAACAACGAGGAGATCATGCGCCAGGCCCGCGCTGAACGCGATACCCTGCTGAAGGAAGCGCGCGACATCCGCGACAAGGAGATCAGCGAAGCGAAGACCAAGGCGAAAGCCGAGGCCGACGCGATGCTGGGCCGCGCCCGCGAGGACATCCGCAACGAGAAGAACGCCGCCATCGTGGAGCTCCGCAACCAGGTGGCCGACCTCAGTGTGCAGGTGGCCGAGCGCATCCTGAAGGAGAAACTGGGTGACGCCGCCGCGCAGAAGGCTCTTGTTGACAAAGTGATGGCCGACGTCGACCTGCGCAAGTCATGAACATCGCACCGGTCGCCTACCGATATGCGCGCTCGCTGATGGAGCTCGCCCTGGAGAAGGGGCAGCTGACGGCGGTACAGGAGGACATGCGCCTGGTGGCCGAGACCTGCGAAGGCAGCCGAGACCTGGAGCTCCTGCTGAAGAGCCCGGTGATCAAGGCCGACAAGAAGGACAAGATCCTCGACGCGGTCTTCGCCGGGAAGATCGGCACGATCACGAGCGGCTTCATGGGCATCCTGGTGCGCAAGGGCCGTGAGTCCATGCTGCCGGCGATCGCCGAGGCCTTCGAGGAGCTCCGCCGCGAGCACGATGGCGTGATCACCTGCGTGGTGACCAGCGCCGCACCGCTCGACGAGGAAGCCCGCAACAAGGTGAAAGACCTGGCAGCGAAGAAGTACCCCGGAAAGTCCATCACCCTCTCGGAGAAGGTGGACAAGAACCTGATCGGTGGCGTGATCGTCCGCATCGGTGACGAGCAGTACGACGGCAGTGTGAGCCGCCGACTGAACGATCTGCGCCGCAAATTCTCCGAGAACCCGTACATCCCCGAGATCTAACGCCTTTTCCAGATGGCCCAAGTGCAACCCGCCGAAGTGACGGCGATCCTGAAACAAGAACTCGCCGGTTTCCGCACGGAAGCCGAACTCGAGGAGGTCGGTACCGTGCTGCAGGTCGGTGACGGCATCGCCCGCATCTACGGCCTGAAGGGCGTGCAGAGCGGTGAGCTCATCGAGTTCAACAGTGGTCTGCGCGGCATCGTGCTGAACCTCGAAGAGGACAATGTGGGTGCTGTATTGCTCGGCCCTTCCGTTGGCATCAAGGAGGGCGACACCGTGAAGCGCACCAAGCGCATCGCCAGCATCCAGACCGGCGAAGGCATGGTCGGCCGCGTGGTGGACACGCTCGGTCAACCGATCGACGGCAAAGGCCCCATCACGGGTGAGCTGTTCGAAATGCCCCTGGAGCGCAAGGCTCCCGGTGTGATCTTCCGCCAACCGGTGGAAGAGCCCTTGCAGACCGGCATCAAGGCCATCGACGCGATGATCCCCGTCGGCCGAGGCCAGCGCGAGCTCATCATCGGTGACCGGCAGACCGGCAAGAGCACGGTGGCCATCGATACGATCATCAACCAGAAGGAATTCTACGAGGCCGGCAAGCCCGTTTATTGCATCTACGTGGCCATCGGCCAGAAAGGATCCACCGTTGCCGGTACGGTAAAGACGCTGGAAGAGAACGGTGCCATGCCGTACACGGTCGTGGTGGCCGCCAACGCGAGCGACCCTGCACCGATGCAGTTCTATGCCCCCTTCACCGGTGCTGCGATCGGTGAGTTCTTCCGCGACACCGGCCGTCCCGCATTGATCATCTATGACGACCTGTCGAAACAGGCCGTAGCATACCGTGAGGTGTCCCTGCTGCTGCGCCGCCCGCCGGGTCGCGAGGCCTACCCAGGTGACGTGTTCTACCTGCACAGCCGCTTGCTTGAGCGCGCTGCCAAGATCACGGAGGACAACACCGTGGCCAGCCAGATGAACGACCTGCCCACCTCGTTGAAAGGCAAGGTGAAAGGCGGCGGTTCATTGACCGCGTTGCCCATCATCGAGACACAGGCCGGTGACGTGTCGGCGTACATCCCGACGAACGTGATCTCGATCACGGACGGACAGATCTTCCTGGAGAGCAACCTCTTCCTCAGCGGTGTGCGCCCGGCGATCAACGTGGGTATCAGCGTGAGCCGCGTGGGCGGTAACGCGCAGATCAAATCCATGAAGAAGGTGGCCGGTACGTTGAAGCTCGACCAGGCCGCCTATCGCGAACTGGAGGCGTTCAGCAAGTTCGGTTCCGACCTCGATGCCACCACGAAGGCTACGCTCGATAAGGGCGCGCGCAACGTGGAGATCCTGAAGCAAGGGCAGAACAGCCCGATGCGCGTGGAGGAACAGATCGCCATCATCTACCTCGGCACCAAGGGCCTCATCGGCAAAGTGCCGCTGGCCAAAGTGAAGGAGTTCGAGAACGAGTTCCTCACCATCCTGCGCAACAAGCACAGCGATACGCTCGCTGCACTGAAGAGCGGGAAGTTCGACGACAGCCTGACCGGCGTGCTGGAGAAGGTCGGTGCGGACCTGGTGAAGAGCTACGCTTGATGAAGTCTTTGGGGTCTTCTGAGCCGTGAGTCGGGGACCCGGACTCACGGCTCAGAAGACCCCAAAGACGCAAGACCCGGAAGAGATGCCAAACCTGAAGGAAGTCCGCAACCGGATCGTTTCGGTCAACAGCACGAAACAGATCACCGCCGCCATGAAGATGGTGAGCGCGGCCAAGCTCCGCCGTGCGCAGGACGCCATCGTGCGCATGCGTCCCTACGCGGAGAAGTTGCAGAGCATCCTCAGCAATGTAAGTGCCTCGCTTGATGGCAACGAGGGCGTTTACAGCCAGCAGCGCGAAGTGAAGAAGGTGCTGCTCGTGGCGATCGTGAGCAACCGCGGTCTGGCCGGCGCCTTCAACACGCAGGTCTTCCGTAGCATCCGACGCCTCGCGGCCCAGTATGAAAGCGAAGGCAAGACAGTGCATGTGCTGCCCCTTGGCAAGAAGGCGCTCGACACCTACCGCCGCACGAAGTACTTCAACGCCGACCTGCCCACGGACGGTGCGAGCCTCTACGACGGACTGAACTTCGACAAGGTCGCGCCCAAGGCGGAGCTGATCATGAAGCTCTTTGCGGACGGCGTGTATGACCAGGTCACCCTGGTGTACAACAAGTTCAAGAACGCTGCCGTGCAGGTGCTCACCGAGGAGCCGTACCTGCCCGTGGCACCGCCCGCGAAGCCGGCTGATGAGAAGTCGTCCCGCGTGGACTACATCATGGAGCCCAGCCGCGAGGAGATCGTGCAGAACATCATCCCGAAGAGCCTGAAGATCCAGCTGTACAAGGCGCTGCTGGATAGCCACGCCTCGGAGCACGGTGCGCGTATGACGGCGATGCACAAGGCCACGGACAACGCGGACGCGTTGCTGAAAGGCTTGAAGCTGTCCTACAACAAGGCGCGCCAGGCGGCGATCACGGGCGAGATCCTGGAGATCGTGGGCGGGGCGGAGGCGCTGAAGGGTTGATCAGGGGCCCGTCCCCGTGCCCTGGCGAGCGGTTGAAGGAGCCGCTTCGTTAGACGGATATGCCTCGTGTATCTTCGTTCTCATGCTGTCGCGAGCGAACATCCGGTGGGATCCGCATTGGTGGCTCCTGGTCCTGTTCACCGCTTGCGAGCACGAGGCTCCCGAGCCGCCGGCCCCGATCGCGGATGACACCACCACCTCGGACATCCTTTTCCTTGATCCGGAACCGGACCCTTACACCACCGCGCCCTGGTGGGGTCCTGTGCCCATCGATATCGATCAAGATTCGGTGACCGATATCGAGCTTCGGGTGCTGTTCGCCTTGGACAGCACCGTGCCCTGGCAGGAACCGCTGTGGGGAACCCAGGTGGTATGTGTCGATCCGGATTTCCGGATCTGTGCCGGCACGATGGCCCAGCCCTACGACATGATCGATGTGGACGACCCCATCGACAGCCAACTGGCCTGGTGGACGGCGACGACGCTTCACAATGACGACCACGGTGGCGGCTCGTATGGACCATGGGCATATCCTGTCCAGGGATTCATCGGCGTGAAACGCACGCACGGCGACACGTCGAACTACGGTTGGATATCCATTCACACCGGCCATGACAACATCAGCTACCTGAGCAGCGGCTTCGAGCGCACTCCCGATCTGCCCATCCTGACAGGGGACACGGGTGAATAAGCGGGGGACACGCTGCCTGTTTGAAAGCACCGACGTTCGCCCCGGAATAGCGGCCACTCACGTGTACCGCTCCCAGATCGGCCATTCCGGCCCAGGAGCTTCTTGCGCGCGCAACGCGACCGGTCGGAAGAAGAACCCGCACGCGATGCCGGCCACGAACCCGCCGATGTGCGCCCAGTAGGCCACACCGCCGCCGTCCACCCCGTTGCCGCCGAAGAACGGCAGCGCGCCGATGCCGCTCAGCAGTTGCTGCGCGCTCCAGAAGCCCAGGAAGGCGAGCGCAGGGATGTGGAAGCGGGAAAAGTTGAGTACGAAGAGCATGAGGATGCGCGACTTCGGGTACATCACCATATAGGCTCCCATCACCGCCGCGATCGCTCCGGAAGCCCCGACACACGGCACCGGGCTGTACACGTTCAAGAGGATCTGCGCCGCACTCGCCATCAGGCCTCCGAACAGGTAGAAGAGCAGGAATTTCACGTTGCCGATGACCGCTTCGATATTGTCACCGAATACCCAGAGGAAGATCATATTTCCCAGCAGGTGCATGAAGCCTCCGTGCATGAACATGCCGCTGAACAACGTGTGGAGCCCTTGTCCGCGGCTGACCTCCGCCGGAACACAACCGAACTCAGCGACGAAGAGCTGGCCGCTCGGATCGCTGTTCTGCCAGATGAAGCAAAGCACGTTGCAGACGATGAGCGTATAGCTCACGATCGGCTTGTAACGTCCGTTGATCCGATCGTCACCTATCGGGAGAACCATCCTGCGGAGCTTGAGCCGCAAGGTATTCCTGCCCCTTGAGAGCGACCAACGATCGATGACTGCTCGCTTCCTATTCCGGTATGCGCAGACCCAGCTTCACACGTGTGCCTTCTCCTTGGGAGCTATACACGTCCATGCTGGCACCGAGAAGGCGGACGAGCTCGATGATGATGACATATCCCAGTCCATGTACACCTTCCTCGTTCGGGGTCTCCTGCTTGACGGGCGAACCCGATCTCAGTGCGTGGATATAGGCCAGCGCCGTTTCCGACATCCCGTGGCCCGTGTCGGAAACCGTGATAGTGTATCCATCCATAACCGGTTCGCCGCTCACGCGTACCTCCCCGCTCTCTGTATGCGTGACCGCGTTGGTGATCAGGTTGTGCAGGATGATCGACAGCACATCGCGGTCGGTGCGCACGACATCGTCAAGGCTTACGTCATTGACCAATCGCAGTTCCTTGCTCTGGGCCAGCGACCGGCCCACGTCAAATAGCTCCTCCACCAATGGGTTCAGCGCCACATGCCTCGGGCGCAACTCCATGCCCCCCTCCTGGTTCCTGATCCAGCTCAGTGTGTTCCGCGCGTTGGCGTAGAGCTTCTCGGCCGAGAATGAAATGTCCCGCAGGGTCTCGCTCAGCTCCGCCGCATCACGCGGTACGTCCGTACGCGCGCCACCGCGCGCCACGCGCTCGATGAACCGAAGCGGCGTCACTATGTCGTGAGAGATGATGGACACCAACCGCTGCTTGAGCTCCATGGATGCGCGCAAACCCCGGTTGGCCTCTTCAAGCTCGCTCGTACGTTCCCTCACCCGCTGCTCCAACCACCGGTTCATGCGCCGCAACCGGGCCTCGTTCCAGCGCAGCATCATCCAGATGAGGAGCACGCCAAGAACGACCAAGAGGATCTGTGCCCATGTGCGCTGGTAGAAGCGTTTGCGCACGCTGAACCACACCTGACCGGCACCTGTCAGATCCCTGGATCCCGCCTTGCGAAGCAGCAGCTCGTACTCCCCCGGAGGCAGGTCACGGAAGCGCAAGGACCTTTTGCCATGATCGAGCTGAGCCCAACCGCCAAGACGGCCCTTCAACCAGTACTCCAAGTGGACGGTTTCGGGATCGCCCCAATACGGTAGGGAGAACAGAACCTCAATAGCGCGCGTGTCAGGTTCGAACACCATGAACTCGTCCACAGGCCAGACCTTGCCATCCACCACGACCTCCTCGATCATCACAGGAGCCGAAGGGCGCATGTCCGGTATGCTCTCCGGTCGGAACCACACCAGGCCGCCCAGCGTGGGGAACGAAGCCGTCCCATCGGATAAACGCACGCTGGAGGGGTCGCACCCCCCATTGAACTCACTGTTCTCGATACCCGCCCACTCCCCGAAATAGTCCATGTAGGGCATGTAGCTCGTATCGGCCAGTACAGCAGCGACATCACCAAGGCGCATCCTGAACAAGCCCCGGTTGGTGCTCATCCAAAGGCCCCCCGTGCTGTCCGCGAGGAACGAATGCACGTGCGACAAGTAACCCAGCGGGTCCTTGGGAAGGGATCTGAAACCATCCCCATCCTGAACGAACGCACCGCTCCCATACGTTCCCACGAACACGTATTCCCCGATGCGTTCCATCGCCCGTACACACCGCCCACGGAACGCATCCACCGTATCTGTTCGACCCGTGGCCGTGGACAGCCGGTAGAGGCCCTCACATGTCCCGACCCACAACCGCTGCGGGTCCTCCCGGCGGATGAACTGCGCATGGCGGAACGCTTCAGGGCCCGTGTAGGCGAACACCTGTCGCAGATCACCATTCCTCCAGCAATGAATGCCCGCCTCATCCGCGAGCCAGATGGAATCCCCTTCCTCCAGGAAACGCGTGAACGTGGTGGTCGGCGGCGGCTCTACCATGCTCACGATACGCCCCGAAGAAGGGTCCAAACGTTCAAGTCCCGGCATGCGGCTGAACCAGATGCCGCCATCGCGCGCCCGAAGGATGCCCTGGTAGCTGAAGCTCCGAACAGGCGCCGGGTCAATGCGGCGTCCGCTCCCATCGAAAAGGAACGCGCTGTCGTTGTTCGTCGCCACCAGCACACCATTCCCTGGCAACGGTGCCTGCGCGTAGAACGAATTGCCGGTAGACCCTTCCGTGCTCGCTACCACGGTGCGCATGTAGCGCGGGTGATAGATGAACAAACCCTTCGTATCTGTCCCTACGGCAACCATGTGGTACTTATCGCTGACGATCACCGAGGTGATCACACAGGCCTGTGGTAGCTCAAGGTCCATCCGCCGGGTCACCAGCTCCTTCCCATCAAGGGACGCTTTGATCGTATAGAGTCCCGCAACACTGAAGAGGTAAGCGAACGGATCGTCCGGCGACCAGGACAACGTGCGTGCGCCGCTCGTGAGCGGGGTCGGGGCCCCGTACTGATCGGTGATGGGCACCCGCTCAAGGGTCCGTCGCGCGGGGTCCATCCGGAACGCGCCAGCGTCGTCGAAGCCGAACAGGTGCCCGCCGTTCAGGAACAACCGCGAGCAATGCGGAGGAAGATCAAGACTGTCCAGAAGCGTGCTGTCGCGATAGATGAGCAGTTCCTGATCGCATTGAACGTACCAGTCGTGCTTGTTCACCGGGAGACAGTTCTGCACGACGGCCGGCCATCGTGAACGCCCAGGCAACGGATGTTCCTTGTCCAGCGCCTTGGCGAACAGCTCGATGCCGGGGAACCCCCCCAATATCGTGAGCCCATGCGCCGTGCCGATGGGAACAGGGACCACGGTCACGTGCCCATGGACCAGATAGATGTTCCCGCGTGAATCGTTCACGTAGAGATCCTTCTCCAGGGTCGGTATCAATTGCCGCATCCGCTCCGGGCCCATGTTCCCTGTCGCGGAGATCGGCAACCGCTTGAACCGGTCCCCATCGCATCGGACCAGCCCCCCTTCGGTCGTCACCCAGAGATAGCCGATGCTGTCCATCGCCAAAGCCAGTACACTGTTCTGTGGCAGGCCATTCCGTGTGGTGTAACGCTGCTGGATCCATCCTTGGGCCGAGGCAGTGCCTGGAGACAACACCAAGCCGAGCGCGACCGATAACAGCACGCGAAGGCCCCGGCACACGTTGCTGCCCATCATGTCCCTCGGGTCTGATGAGCTTCGACGATGCGCTTCAGGTCGAGCAGGTTCGAGGCCCCGAGCTTGTCGAACAATCGTGCCTTATAGGTGGCCACCGTTGTGGGCTGCAGGCCCAGCTTGTCCGCGATCTCCTTTACGCCAGCCCCGGTGAGCAATTCCTCCATCACCAGCACCTCGCGGTCGCTGAGTGCCGAAAAAGGATCCGGTGGCGGTCCGGATCCGGAGGAACCAGATGGGCGCAACAAACGGAGCTCCAGCTCGTGGCTGTGGTACTCACGGCCTTGAAGTACGGTCCGTACCGCCCGTAGCACCTCTTCCTCACCGCTCTCCTTGCTGAGATACCCCGCGCATCCCATGCGGAGCACGCGTTGGGCGTAAATGCGTTCGGCACCCATCGAATAGACCAGTACCCGCAGTGCCGGATGGTCCCGCTGGATCCCTTCGATCAGATCGAGCGCGCTGCCATCCCCCAATTGCAGGTCGAGCATCAGCAGATCGAAGGCCCGCCTGGAAAGTTGGTTCAGCAGATCCGCGCACGATCCCGCTTCATTCACCTCACATGGTCGGACGTGGTCCTTCAAGAGTTCGCGCATACCGCGCCGGATGATCACATGATCATCGGCGATCAGCACGCGCACCAGTTCACCGGGCATTCTGGTCATTCCCGATCCAAGCATAGGGCAACGATACGGGAGGATCGTAGTTGAACGACTACGGACAACCTCCACCGCACACACTAGTCTTGCTGCAGTTCTGATCTGGCCGTGGGGAGGACCTTCTTCCGGCTGCGGGGGGGAAAAGCGATCACACTGTTGAACAGTCGCGATCGCCGATCCGGGAGAGCCTCCGTTACCCGGAAGGGGGTCCGCCCCACGTGTCATTCTGGCCCATGCCTGGCGCCGGTCGATCACACACGTTTCGCAGAGCAGTTACGGTACTTCACCCTTGGACATGGTGACCCGTCCACCAACCGGACCGGGGAACCAGGTCGGCCCCATCGTCGTTGGAACGCTTCTATTTTCACCCCGCATTCCCCCTGCTCATGTTCCAACTGATCGACGGATTCCCCCGCCAACTGAAAGAAGCGATCGAGATCGGTCGTAAAGCACAACTAAAAAGCCCTGGAGGCCCGTACAGCAACGTCGTGATCACCGGCCTCGGTGGCAGCGGCATCGGCGGCCGCATAGTGGCCCAGGCCGTGGCGGGAGAGGCGAAATGCCCGATCGAGGTCTACAGCAACTACTACCTGCCCGCTTATGTGAACCATAAGAGCCTGGTGATCGCTTGCAGTTACAGCGGGAACACGGAGGAGACCCTCGCGGCCATGGAACAGGCGCTGACCAAGGGCGCACGCGTTTGTGTGATCACCAGTGGCGGCACCATGCTGGAAATGGCCCAGAAACGCGGTCTCGACCACATCGTGATCCCGGGGGGCAATCCGCCGCGTACGATGCTGGCCTACTCGCTCACCCAACAGTTCTTCCTCCTGCATCATTTCGGCATCATCGGCGACGGGTTCGAGGGCGCTTTGAAGAATGCGGCGGCGATGCTTGATGACGACAAGGACAAGATCCAGGCACTGGCCAAGGATATCACCGGCAAGCTCTACGGAAAACGCCTTGTCATTTACAGCGAGGCCAGCACGGAGGCCGTGTGCATCCGTTTCCGGCAGCAGGTCAATGAGAACAGCAAAGAGCTTTGCTGGCACCACGCCATCCCCGAGATGAACCACAACGAGCTGGTCGGCTGGGCGGGGGGCAATGACTCCATCGCGGTGCTCATTTTCCGGCACAAGACCGACCACGAGCGCTCCCAGGTGCGCATGGAGATCAACAAGGAGGTGTTCCGCAACCACACCCCACACATCCATGAGGTATGGAGCCAGGGAGACACAACACTGGCCCGCCAGCTCTATCTGATCAACCTGGGCGACTGGGTGAGCTATTACTGGGCCGAGAAGAAGGGGGTTGACCCGGTGGAGATCGCGGTGATCAACATGTTGAAAGGGAAGCTCGCCGAAGTGAAGTGAGCCGCCCGGGACCCCGGGACTTTCCAGCGACCGATCTTCGTGCCGTGCGAAGTGTGCATTTCCGGGACCTGGGTCTGATCGACTATGCCGAAGCCTGGGATCTGCAAACGCGGCTGTTCCAGGAGACGATCGACCGCAAGCTCTCGAACCGGAACCTGCCCCTGGCGGATCAGGTCCTGACGGAAGACCACCTGCTCTTCTGCGAGCACCCGCACGTCTACACTCTTGGCAAAAGCGGCAAGCAAAGCCACTTGCTGCTCGATGAACAGGGTATGCGTGAGCGAGGCGTCCAGTTCTTCCCGATCGATCGCGGGGGAGACATCACCTATCACGGCCCCGGGCAGATCGTGGGCTATCCCATTTTCGACCTGGACCACCATTTCACGGATATCCACCGCTATCTCCGCACGCTCGAAGAGGCCTTCATCGGCACGCTGGAAGCGTATGGCATCCGGGCGGGCCGCATCGAAGGGCTTACCGGCGTATGGCTCGACGGGCACGACCCACAGAAGGCAAGAAAGATCTGTGCGTTCGGCATCCGCGCCAGCCGATGGGTCACCATGCACGGCTTCGCCTTCAACGTGAATACCGACCTCTCCTATTTCGGGAACATCGTTCCCTGCGGCATTGCCGACAAGGGCGTGACGAGTCTGGCCAAGGAACTCGGGCGCGAAGTGGACATCGCCGAGGTAAAGGACAGGTTGCGCGTGGAGCTGGCGAACCTGTTCGATGTGGAGATGGTGGAGTGAGGCCGACCCACGCGGCGGCGACCAGAGCGCTTTCGAGCGACCCATGGTTGGAAGGCCTGTTCAGTGTCGCTTGCGCTTCGCCTTCGCGGCGACCGGTTTCGGCCGGTAGAACTTGGCCGTACCATGCACGGTGATCTCTACCTTGTTCTTCTTGTCGTCCGTGAACGTGTAGCTTGAGAAATAGCAATCGCGGCTCCTCACGCTCCTGCCCACCGGCAGGTTCTGCTCAATGATCCTGATCCGCCGACCCTTTTCGATCACACGCTCCACGATCGCCGTGTGGTGATCACCGACCACTAGCGCCGGATCCTCCGTCCAGCCCTCATCAGGCTCGGTCACCTTCCGTTTGAAATAAAAGCCCCTGCGGAACTGGATGATATCACCCGGTGCCGCAGCACCAGCGGTGATCGGCGTGCCCCAGATGTAATTCACCGTGCGTGACAGTGCTTTCCCGTGTATAGCTGTGGATGTAGTGGCATTGGCCTTTTCGAGCGCCCGCTCCGCCAAGGTCCAGCATTCACCGTCCCCAACCGTTTTCCCTTTATTCCCTGTGGCGAAGGCCAGTACGGTATCTCCCAGTGTGCCCATGACAGTAGTGCTTCGAAGCATATGTGCTCATGGTGAAAGTAGGACTTTCTGATGAACCCCGGCCATAAACGGATAGTGGTCGCAGCGCAATCGCGGAGATGGTATCGACCGGTACGCCGACCCGACGCCCAGTCGCTCTCTCCGGATACCGACATGATCGACGACCTGATCGCACAGGCGCGAAGCGCCTCCATGGAGAAGAGGAAATAGTCCGTCTACCTTCGGCCCGCGCCATAACAGAAACGGTGCGATCCATGCGCTTCCTCCGCAAACTCCTCCTCTGGCTTCTCGGCATCATCGCGGTGTTCGTGGTGCTCTGCTACGCCACCGGCAACGGTCACCTCGTGAAAGGCGTACGCTATACCTACCTCATCGGTCGCGCCGGGCCGGAGATCGATGACCGGGACTTCTTCGCCAGTGCGCCGATCGCTGCGGAAGCCCCGCAGCCCTGGCCGCAAGGAGCCCGCTATGGCACATTGAAGCTGACCGCCGGGCAGGAAGCGACGCTCCTGAAGAACCACACGGTGGGCTTCGTGCTCATCCAGAACGACAGCCTGATCCATGAGCAGTATTTCAACGGCTGGACCGGGGACAGCGTGAGCAACTCCTTCAGCGTGGCCAAGAGCTACATCAGCGTACTTACCGGCATCGCCATGAAGGAGGGTCGTATCGCCAGCCTGATGGACCCGGTGGGCAAGTACCTGCCCGAGTTCGACAAGGACACCTGTCACAAGCGGATACTTCTATACCATCTCCTCACCATGAGCACCGGGCTTGACTGGGGCGAGAGCGGCGCGGACCCCTTCAGCGACAACGCCAAGGGATACTATGGGACGGACGTTCGTGAGCTTTCACTTTCCCAACCCTGCAAACAGGCACCCGGCATCGACTTCGACTACATCAGCGGCAGCACGCAGATCATGGCGGAAGTGCTGGAGAAAGTGTACGGACAGAACATCGATGCGCTTACCCGCGAAAAACTCTGGAAGCCGCTCGGCTGTGAGCATGAGGCCTTCTGGGGTAAGGACCGCGAGGATGGGGACTTCAAGGCCTTCTGCTGCCTGTACGCCACGGCCCGTGATTTCGGTCGCATCGGACAGCTCTACCTGGACAGCGGCATGTGGCACGGCCAACAGTTGGTTCCCCGCGAATACTGGCAGGCCAGCATCACGCCCGCACCGCTGAAGGACCGGGGCCAGCCCAACAAACGCTACGGCTACCTCTGGTGGCTGATGGAACTCGACAACAAGCCGGTGTACTACTGCCGGGGCTTCCATGGTGAGTACGTCGTGGTGGTACCGCACGAGCGCCTGGTAATGGTGCGCACCGGCATGAAGTGGGAGGAGAAGAATCTCGAAGGACATCCGCAGGATGTAATGGACTACATCCGCATCGCACGGGAGCTGGCAGGGGCCGGGACCGGAAGCTGAGGAGTGGACCGTGGCGTGCGAAGTATGAACTTTGCAAGACCCTGCCCACGCACCTTCATACCTCCCCTCTGATGAAGAAGGACATCTTTCAGCCCAAGGTCGAGGGCGTGAGCATGGCCGTGGTGCGCGAAGCCGATGAGGAAGGTGGCCAGGCCTGGTACGTGTATCTCATCAACGCCAAGGATGTCGCTCTGGAGAACGTGCTCATCAGTTCCACCGGCTACGGAGAGATCGATGGAGAGCACAGGGCCACCAGCGAGATGCGCCACTACCTGGAATCGCTCGGCCCCATGAGCTGGGCCCGCATCGAGCGCATCATGGAGGACGTGTTCGCGCTGAGCAATCAATACTGGCTCAGCTTCTATGTGGGCGGTCACATCCACGACAAGAAGTACATCTTCGTCGCGGGCAGCATCCACGAAGAGCATTTTACCGCCCTGCCGCTGATGAACGCCAGGGGAGTGCTCATCCAGTAACAAGCTTCCCGGCCAAGGCTCCTCATCCCAACACATTCCGAGCGGGCGGTCCGAAGCTTGTTACCTGTATCTTGAGCCTTCAAGCTTGATCATTCCATGCGCCCCGATCACGCACGCGACCTGTCCCGCATCCTTTTCCTCGACATCGAGACCGTTCCGATGGCGCCCAGCTATTCCGGGCTCGACGAGCGCACTGCGAAACTCTTCGCCGACAAGACCCGCTGGGAACAGGAACGCAACGGGCGTAGCGCCGAAGAGCTCTGGACCGAACGCGGCGCCATCCTCGCTGAGTTCGGGAAGATCATCTGCATCGGCGCGGGCAGCCTCCACAAGGACGGGAACGTGTGGAGGCTGCGCGTCACTTCCTTCCATGGCGAGAACGAGTACGACGTGCTCACGCGCTTCTGCGACATGCTCGGCAAGCACTACGGCACGGATGAGCACTGGCTCTGCGGCCACAACGGCAAGGAGTTCGACTTTCCCTGGATCGCTCGTCGTTGCCTTGTGCATCGCATCGCTCTTCCGCACCTGCTCGACATCGGTGGCTTGAAGCCCTGGGAGGTGGGCCACCTGGACACGATGAACCTGTGGAGCTTCGGGGACCGGAAGAACTTCACCTCGCTCGCCCTGCTCACCCACATACTGGGCATCCCGACGCCCAAGGACGATATCAGCGGGGCCGACGTGGCGCGCGTGTACTACGAGGACAAGGATATCGAACGCATCGCGGCGTACTGCAAGAAGGATGTCGTGGCCACGACACAACTCTTCCTGCGCCTCACCGGTCGGCCTCTCATCGCCGATGCGGACATCGCCCTGGTGTAAGCACCGACAAGCCTCCGCTGGGCAATGATCTCGCGCGCTTTCCGTAAGTGCTTCACTTTCTTTGGGCAGCCAATGATGCGGCCGATCCGAACCCTGCTCCTGCTGTTCCTCGGTTGCGCAGGCGCGATGGCGGTTCTCCTGTTCGCGATGCCGTCCTTCAAGCAAGCGGCCAAGGCGTGGGCGCACCGCACGTTCAGCCCGGACCCACCGGCGGAACGCTCGACACGCCACATCGCCACGGATGGCACGATCTCTTATGCCGACCCGTTCCCCTACTGTGGGTCCGATCCCGGTGGACAGCCCACCTTGTTCTACGACTTCGAATGCCCGGAGAGCACATGGTTCACGTCGACGAAAGGGGCCTACTCCGGGAAGGGCGTGATGAACAAACCCGGGCTCTCGGCAGCCATCGTTCGCCGTGTGGGTGATGTTTCCGATCAACTCGTGTCCATCTCCGTGGGGTTCATGATGAAATGCCCCGCGTCCGCTCCCGATCTACGCGTCGTCATCCGCATCGACCACGCTGATGGTTCGTTGCTTGAATGGAACGAGAAACGCCTGCTCGCGAACGAACACCACCCGGACCAGTGGGAACGCTTCAACTTCGAATGGATCCTGCGCGATCTGTCCACAGGAGAGGATGATCTTGTTTCCTTGTTCGTCGTCGGCGAGGATGAGGCGCTGTGGATCGATGACCTCAGCATCGTGTTCAGGAGCCGGACACCTGTATCGCCCGTGATGCCGCATGCGTAGCGTCGTCTTCCTGCTGTTGTTGTGCGGATGCGCCAGCGTGCACGAACCTCCCGTCATTTCGGATGTGAGCTGGTCGCTCGGCTCCGCGAGCCCGGGTGATCCGATGATCCGCTTGGTGATGGAAAGCGAGCTTCCTCCGGACAGCGGGTTCACCGTGCCCAACTCGCGGCAAGCGGATGACGGCACACTGCAGGTGCGATTCCGACTGGCCGACCCTTCGGGGCAAGGACGAAGATTCCGGTACGCGGTCTACTACCGCAACGAGACCTACACCGTGCGCAATGGTGCGGAAGCCGTGACGGGGAACTTCTACGGTACATGGGCCGATGGGCCGCATCTCTCCCCCGTGACGACCGTGGAAGGCATCGACGTGATCGAGCACCTGGTGATCCGGAGCGATCCCCGTTCCGAATTCCCAGGGGCGCCGTGGTCCCGGAATCCGCGCACCGGGCGCTATTCCTTGTTGCTCGTCGCGATACCGGAAGAGGCGTTCGCGATCTGGCCAACGCCTCCGGAAGTGAACGATCCTCGCGTGCGTGTGGATGGAGCATTCGCGGAACCCTATGACTTCTGGCTGCGTGGTGCGGGTGCTTCACGCAAAGAGGTCGCAACGCTCGTTGTGCCCGACGTGCTTGAGCTGCGAGCAGCACCCGACCCGCTTTCCGGTGTGCTCGGATGCAGTGGGGCCGCCCCCCGCTTCGCTCCGTTCATACACACGCTGGATACCAACACGCGCTTCGACAACATCCCTCTGATCGCGGATGTGCTGGACAACACATTCACCCGGACCACCTACGACAGCCTGCTCTGCTTCACCGCGAAAAGCGACCTCATCAGTACCACTCCCTATCTGGCGGCGGAGCCGTGCTCGAATATCCGCATGGACAGCGCCGGACATGCATTGGAGATCCATAACCCGGCTGCTTCACCCTCAAGACCCCGCAAGACACAAACGGGCGTGCTGACCAGGGATGCTTTCACCTATGGGCGGTTCCGCGTCCACGCTCAGTTGTCGCCGCTGTTGAACGACAGCGATCTCTGGAACGGCCTCACCAACGCCGTGTGGTTGGTCGGTACCGGTGGGCCGGGTCTGCTACGCAGGCCTTGCGATGGTGGCTACCTCGCTTACGGTTCCGACCCGGGCAAGACCGGTCGCATCCCCAGAACGAACTATGCGGAGATCGACTTCGAGATCATGAAGGGCGTTCCGCTCTGTCCCGAACGCGCCTTCCCGCCCATCTACCCGCAACCCGTGGCCGACCGCAGTAAGCGTTCGGCCTGGTTACGCCGGCTCCCCGCCGAGGTCCTGGCGCAGCATGGGCAGGTGACCGTGGCTTGCACGAATTGGGATCTGGCCTGCGGCGATCCGCCCCGCTTCGGCATCGGCTGCCAGGACATCATCCTGGACGGGAACGTCTTCACCAGCCATCGCTGGGACCGTGACTATCGCGCGATCACGCAGAAGCGCATGGAAGCGGATGATGAACTCTTCGGGCCGGGCGGCTGTTGGTTCGAGATCGATTGGCGGCCCACGGAGATCTTCTGGCGGATCGGACCAACGCTGGATGATATGCGCGTCGTCGGCTACATGGACAGCTCGATGACCTCGATACCCGACGTACCCATGCGGCTCGCCATCACGCAGGAATTCCACAACACCTCCTGGTGGCCGGGCAGCCCCTATGAGCAACGCGGCATCCCCTTCCCCGCCAAGGACCTTGTCGGGCGCATTTTCGAGGTGCGGATCGACTGATGCGCGGTCGACATCAACGGGCATGAGCCGATCGCCCTTAGCATTGCCGCCACCGTGAAGCAGAGGCTGTCCCCCTCGATGATGACCGTGCTCGTCCTCTGGACGGGACTGGCCGCAGCGTCTTTCCTGAACAGGCCATCCTTCCTTTTCGGCTGGGATTCGTTCGGCTATCACCTCTATCTCCCGGCGGCCTTCATCCATCACGACCCGCTCGTGCATGACATCAGCTGGGTCGAAGCCGCGCAGAAAACCTATGACGCCTCGGGTACACTTTATCAACTGAGCACGCTACCGGATGGGACACGATTGCCGAAGTATTCCATGGGCCTCGCTGTGCTTTGGAGCCCCTGGTTCATGGCCGGCCATGCGTTCGCGAAGCTGATCGGATACCCGGCGGATGGTTACTCCGCCCCGTATCAGCTGGCTGTGCAAGCCGGGATGCTGCTCTACCTGCTGTGCGGACTTCTCGCTCTGCGGAAGGTGCTGAGGGCCTTCTTCACGGAGGGCATCACGAGCATCACCCTGTGTTCGCTTTTCCTCGCTACGAACCTGTTGGACCAGGTGATCGCCGGTCCGGCCATGCCCCATCTGCCGCTGTTCTGTCTCTACGCATTCATCCTGCTGTTCACGTTGGAATGGAGCCGCGATCGTCGTCCGGCCCGGGCAGTCGGCCTCGCGATCTCCATGGGGTTGGCCATACTGGTCCGGCCTAGCGAAGCGGCCTGCTTGCTGATACCGCTGCTCTGGGGTGCGGAAGGTGAGAACCGGAACCCCCTGGCGCGCTGGTGGCTCCATCGTAAACAATGGGCCCTGATCGCTGTCATCCTGCTGCTGGTGGGACTACCGCAGTTCCTGTACTGGCATGCCGCGACCGGTCAGTGGTCCGTGGATACCTACAACAACGCCGGAGAGGGCTTCGATCTGCTTGGCCCGCATACACGCCGTTTCCTGTTCAGCTTCCGCAAAGGCTGGTACCTGTACACACCGTTGATGCTCGTTGCCACGGGCGGGATCCTTCTCTTGCGCCAGCGGATCAGGCCCGCGTTCGTTCCCGTCCTGAGCTTCTTCCTGGTGAACCTGTACCTCCTCTCCAGCTGGACGTGCTGGTGGTACGCCGACAGTTTCGGGTCGCGCGCGATGACCGGCTCGTACGCCGTGATGGCACTTCCCATCGCCACCGTGATCGATCGCATCCGGCTGATGCGATCGCCGTACCGTCATCTCGCCCAGGCGACCGTTATCGCGATCACTCTGCTGAACCTGTTCCAGTACTGGCAGTTCCGGCATGGGCTGATCCATTCTTCGCGCATGACCCGCGCTTCTTACTTCGCTGTGCTCGGGCGCACCGATCCCCCTGCCGGGTTCGAGAACCTGCTGCTGGTCCAACGTTCCTATGGCGGACCACAGGGGTCGCCCGACGGATCCCGCTATTCCCGCAAATACCTGCCTGAGGAGATCACGACACCTGCGGCCTCCGGGTCGGATACGCTCATCGCGGATACGATCGGCGGGAACGCGCGGCGGGCGTTCCGACTGCGGGGAGCGGATACGTTCACCCCGGCCATCCGCATACCGTTCCACCTGCTGACCCTGCGCGATCATGCCTGGGTGGAAGCGGAGTGGCGGGTCAAGGCCTCTTCCGTTCCCTTCAAGGGCAGTCTCATCCATACCATGGAGCACGACGGAAAAAGCTACGCGTACGATGGCAGGGACCTCGACCGCTTCGATGTGGTAGCGGGACAATGGACAACGATCCGGACCTGGTACTTGACCCCGGAACCACGTACTTCGGAAGACCCCTTCGTCGCCTACTTCTGGTCGCGTGATACGATACCCATCCTGGTCGATGGCCCGAACATCACCGTACATGAACCGCTTGACAGTCCTTGATCGGCGGTGTCTAGAACCTGCTTGTCACGATCCAGAACGTGGTCCCCAACCCGAGTGGCGAAGACTCCCCGGCGACAAGCTCAACGGCTACGTGGTATCTACCTGAACGTTCCGGGCGTTCAATGATCAACCCCTGCTTATAGGTGCTATGCGCGGGCACATCCGCCTCCAGCGCCGTGCGCTGAGCGTGCTCTGCATAGAGCACCCCATTCTCATCGAAGAGCCGGTATCGGAACCGGAGCGGCTCGCCGTTCGCGTCCAATGAACAGAATCGTCGACCGGACAGGTTCTCGATCACCACATGGACCACCGAGAAGCGGTCCGGCACCATCCGCATGGTCGGCTGTTCCGGAGCTATGCGGATGTCCTCTGGGCGGAAGGCGCGCATCACGCTGTCCGGCATGGACGTGTTCAGGCGATAAAAGCCGGCATCGTGGAACCTGAAGTACGCCGGGTTCAGGTGATCGGAGGTGAACCACAGCGGCAACCAGTTCGGGCCGAGAAAGGCGTTTCCATGGTTGTACATGGTATCCAGTTTCAGCTCGTCCGACCCACAGAAGACCGTGGCTGCCTCCTTCGGACCTTGCACCCCGCTGATCAGCGAGCTCTCGAACGCCAGCGGCCACAGTCCGATGCTGTACGGCCAGGGGAAATTGCCCTCGTTGATGAATCCCTTCTGCAGGCCATTGGACCGGAGATATCCCGTGACACGCGCCAGGTAGTCGACCTTGGCCGAAACGATGAAATGCCCCCTGTGGACCTGAACGCAACCGATCAATGACACCAGGCCCAGCGCAGCGAAAGATGCCCTCGGCCAGGACGGGCGCCACGCCACGAACACTTCCGCGAAGGTCGCGGCCCAGCACAGCGCGATGAGCGGATAGAAGTTCTCGAACATCACGGGGGAGCCGATATCCCGGTCCGTGATCAGAACAACGACCAGCAATGCTCCGGAAAAGAGCCCTGTCCAGGCAGCCAGCAGCCATTTGCGCGTGAACACGGTGGCCGTCAGAACGGCGAGCAGCATCAACCAGAACGCTTTGAATTTGGGAAACACGCTCATCAGGTATTGCGTGCTGCGCAGACCGCCCAGTTCGGGCAGCAGCCTCAGCAGATCCGCCGCGCCCGGCATGCGTTCCTGCTCGTAGGCGCTGGTGGCGAGCAGCTTGATCCGGAGGACATACCAACCCACCAGCGCGGCGGCGAGCATCCAACTCCATTTGTCCCGCCATCGCGCGCGCGCGATGAACTCCAGCCCGATCAGGAACAGCAAGGGCAACAGCAGTACCTGATGGTAGAAGGAGGTCCAGACACTGACGAGGAAGACAATGAGGCCCCACCTGCGGCGTTCCAGTTTCCCTTCCGCGTCCATGGCCTTGCGCAATAGCACCCATACCAGCGCAGTGAAGGACAAGCCTTGATTGAGTTCACTGGTCCCGTAGTAGAACATGAAATGCAGACCGGTCACGAGTGTGAGCGGAAGCAGTATGGCCCCACGGACGTCCCGGAACTTGAGCACCACGAGCCAGAACAGCACCACATGGATGCCGATGAGACACAAGGAGTATGTGCGCAAGACCGTTTCCAACGGGGCATCGGCGTAGATGAGCCCGACCGGGATGAGCTCGGACAAGAAGGAGCCATAGCGGCCCAGAAAGCTCTGGGGCAGGCCCGTATCGATCATCAACCAGCTGAACCAGGCCGCGTCCGAGATCGCTGTGCGCTCGAGGTAGTAGGTCCACGACAGATATACCAGCCAGACCAGCACGCCCAGCCCGATGAGGCCGGCAAAACGCAGGGCGGAGTCCTCGGATCGCACGGGACAAGTATAGTCGCCTCCGTTACCTTGGCCCGGAAGCCATGATGCTCACGCGCGCGGAAAAGCCCGATCAGCTGGTGGAGCGTGCGCTGTTCCTGCTGGTCGCGGTGATCGTACTGCACTCCGGCTGGTTGTTGCACAGCGCGGATCCTTACGAGTTCCTGCGCCACGGCGGCGATGCACTGGGCTACTACCAGTGGCTCCCGGCCACCATGATCAATGGCACGGTGGACAAGATGTACTGGACCTACGAGATGGATGATGGCCGCAGTCTGAGCCTGTTCTCCTGCGGGGTGGCCGTTCTGCAGTTACCCTTCTTCCTGATCGGCCACCTCATGGCCAGCGTGTTCCATTACGACAGGAACGGGTTCTCCTCGCCCTACGGTGTGGCACAGCTGGTCGGTGCGGCCATTTACACCGGCGCAGGCTGTGTTCTGGCACTGCGTATCGCCCGGCGGTTCGTTACGACCGAGGCCGCATTGCTCGCCGTCCTCTCGCTGTTCGCCGCGTCAAACCTTTTCTACTACGTGGTGTACGAGCCCACGATGTCCCACATGTATTCGTTCTTTCTCGTGGGGCTGTTCATCCATTGTACGCTGCGTTCGCTCGATGGCCCGGAGCATCCGCCAGACAAGTGGCATGCGGCGTTCTTCATCCTCTCCGGCTCTCTCCTGGTGCTTGTCAGGCAGTTGAACGTTCTTGTATTCCTCTTCCCGTTGATGATGGCCTGGCGCTCACCGATGGGCATTCGGGGATCCTTGCGTTCGCTTTTCACCCATCGACTGATGTCCATTGGTGTCATTGTATTGGCTCTTATCCCCTGGCTGTTGCAATGCCTCTACTGGGAGCATGTCCTGGGCGAATTCTTCGCCTTCGCCTACGGCAAGAAAGGCGAGACCTTCCATTTCGACAAGATGGTGCCGGGGGCGATCCTCTCGAGCGTGCGCAACGGCTGGTTGGTGTATACCCCGTTGATGTTCCCGCTTGTCCTGGCCTTGCTCTTCCATGCGTGGCGTGGGACCAGGACGGCCCGGACCATCCTGCTTGTCCTCGCACTCACATGGCTCGTATACAGCGCCTGGTGGTGCTGGTGGCTGGGAACGAGTTTCAGCTACCGCGGTTTCGTGGATCTCTACGCCCTGCTGGTCATTCCGCTCGCGTGGTTGTTCGGCTCCATCCTTCGCCGCAATTGGTCCATCCGTCTGGTGAGCACCTTGACCTTGGTGGCCTTGATCAAGTTGAACTTCGGGCTGATGGAGCGGTTCAACTGGCAATGGTCCTGGCACGAGTGGACCTGGCAGCGCTTCTTCGCCGAAGTGAGCGCTGTGATCACCGCCTAGCGTTCCGGCTCCTGCCGGATGCGTTCGCGCACCATGCGGAGCGAGGTGCAGTTGATGCCGCGCGATCCGGGAGAGTAGATGTAAAAGACCTGCTCTACCTGGAGGCTATCCGTGGGGAGCCTGAACGCAAAGCTGTTCGTGCCCTCATGCAGAGGTCTGTCGTCATAGCGGAAAAGTTCATCGCCCCGGCTCCGCTTGAACACGAAGGTCGCCTCATTCCCCTCGGTGAGGTAGTGGATATCCGCTTCCACCAGCCAATCCTCGTACAGTGAACCCCGCTCGGGCGGCGGAACATGCTCGATCGTGAAGGGAAACTCATTCCGCCCACACCAACCCGGCCGGTTCTCGCATGGCACCGTATCCAACCGAACTTTCAGGCCGCCATGGCTGCCCAGCACCAACATCGTATCGGTTACCGCGTGACGTTTCGCGGGAAGGCGCTGGAACACCCACGTTTCGTACGGACGCCCGCCAAAAACAAAGTGGCCGTGCTTGGGAACGAACACGCCAAGAACCGTGAATGCCGGGTTGTCTCGTATCACCGCCAGATCCACTCCGCATTCGTTCGGACCCAGTGCCGAGTCCCAGAAGATGAGATCACCGGGGCGCGAGGGACCTGCGTCGACCTCCTCATGGAAGCCCCATAGCATCCTGGATCGCTCACCGTCGAAGCCGTCCAAACCCACGCGGAACGGGACATAAGGATGGGTCGTGAACACGCGACCGCCCGGTTTCTGTGCCTTAGTGATCACGTCGCAAGCCGCATTGATGATCGCTTGTTCATCATCTGGCTCCTCACGCAACGGCCCTCCCACGCTCAATCCGACGACCGAGCCCACGACCAGTCCCGAGGCCAGAACCGATCCATGCAACGCGTTACCCCCGGCGAGCTGGAGCGCCCTGCCGAGCGTGAACAGCCCGAACGGCACCGCCAGGGGGATGGCCGTCACCAACACGCGGGTAAGCCCCGCGCTGCCATGTGTTCCACTCCAACGGAGATACGCATGCACCGCCACGATGCCGAGCGCCGGAAGTGCCGCTGTGAAGAAGAGCAAACGGTGTGTTCTCCGCTCTTCCTGGTCTTTGCGCCACACGATGGGCCAGGTCACCAGCGCGAGCACGAACACGATCACCAAGGTCCATCCGAAGGCATCCGTGGAATCGAGGATGAATCGCCAGGGGTCGCCCTTGCCGTAGATGCTTTCTCCGCTGCCGTACGGATCACCGTGCCACCACAGGAGCGGATCGCCCGTGTGCAGGAAACCGAAGACCGAATACACACCGACGCCCAGCGCGCACCAGGGAGCGGCCGCGAACCGCTTGTTCCACAAGAGCCAGCCGACCAGGATCGGCAGGAACACGATGTATTCAGGCCGGCACAGCGGCGTGAGCGACCCGATCACCGCCGCCATCCTGTAACGTTCATCTGCCAGCAGCCGCACACACAGCAAGGCCATCGTTCCGAAGAGGATCTCGGTCATGCCATCGATCACCAGATGCGCGTATTGCGGTGCCAGCATGAGCAGCGGGGGCAGCGCGATGGTCGTCCATGTACCGGAGCGGCGCAGGAACGCCATGGAGAGCGCCACGGCGACGAGCGCGACCAAGGCATTGAACACGGCCATCGCGTTGTATCCGAACTGTGCGAAGGGGGACGCCAGCAGCGTGAACATCGGCTTGCCCCACTGGTCGAGCAGAAGCTCCGGATGCTTCCACGAGTACCTCGCGATCATGTGGTGCTGCACGCCATCGCCGGCCTCGCGGATGCCCTCTGAAGCGAAGCGGGCCCAGATCAGCACTCCCGCGATCAGGATGGCTGATGCCCAGGGCAGCCAACGAAGGATGCGGCCACCCATTTTCCTCAGGCGAACAGGCCGTACTTCACGATGCACCAGATCGCACGGAAGCCATCCTTCCAGCCGATCTTCTTGCCCTCGGCATAGGTGCGGCCGTAGTAACTGATGCCCACCTCGTAAATGCGCGCGCCCTTCACGCGCGCGAGCTTCGCCGTCACCTCCGGCTCGAAGCCGAAACGCCGCTCCTTCAGGTCAAGTCCTTTCGCGATATCGGACCGGATCAGCTTGTAGCACGTCTCCATATCCGTCAGGTTGAGGTTGTTGAAGGCGTTTGAGAGCCGCGTGAGGAACCGATTGCCGATGCTGTGCCAGAAGAACAGGATACGGTGCGGATGGTGGCCCATGAACCGGGAGCCGAACACCACGTCCGCGAATCCTTCCACCACCGGCCGCAGCAGGTCGTTGTATTCGCGGGGGTCGTACTCCAGGTCCGCATCCTGCACGATCAGGTATTCCCCCGTAGCCTCTTTGATACCCCGGTGGATGGCCGCGCCCTTGCCCATGTTCCGGGGTTGCTCATAGAACTTGATCCCCATCGCCGGGTTGGCCGCCATGTAGGCCTTGATGGCCCCTACCGTGCCGTCCTTCGATCCGTCGTTCACGATCACCACCTCCTTGGCGATACCGTTCGTCAGGTTCACATCGCGCACCTTGTCGAGGATCAGGTGGATCGTGCGCTCCTCGTTGTACGCCGGGATGATGATCGAGAGCGTACGCAGTAACGGCGGTGATGACATGGCTGCCAAGCTATAGGGGACATGCGGTGCGGCGCCCCGGGCCGGGAAAAGATGTGAGCGCCGGGAGGTGAACGGGCATCAACGGTAGCGTACGATGCACCACATGGCCCGTACCCCGTCCTTCCACCCGATCTTCTTACCCTCCCCCCGCGTGCGGGCCGAATAGCGGACCGGCACCTCCTTCCACCGCAGCCCCTTCACCCTGGCCAGGCGGGAGGTCACTTCCGGCTCGAATCCGAAGCGCTGCTCTTTCAGCACCAATTTCTTGGCGACCGGTACCGGGATCAACTTGTAGCAGACCTCCATGTCGCCGATGGACAGCCCGGTGAAGCGGTTGCTGAGCCAGGTGAGGAAACGGTTGGCGCGATAGCTGCGCAACGGGTATTCGGGATACGGGATCCCGTCCGCGAACCGGTTGCCATAGACCACATCAGCCTCGCCCTGCAGCACCGGACCCAGCAGATCGTTGATCTGTTCCGGAGCAAGTTCGAGGTCGGCGTCCTGTACGATCAGGTGGTCGCCTTGGGCCAGCTCGATCCCCTTGTGGATGGCCGCGCCCTTGCCGCGATTCACGGGCTGCACGAACACCTGGATGCGTTCATTCGGATGTGCCGCCTGGAAGGTCCTCGCCTGTTCCGCAGTATCATCCTTGCTCCCGTCGTCCACGATCACGAGCTCGCGCTGCACCCCATCGCGCAACTCCACTGCCAACACCTGACCGAGCAGTTCAGCGATGGTGCGCCCTTCATTATAGGCGGGAATGATGATGGAGAGCGTGCGCAGGGGGGCGGCCGTCATGGGGCGGCGAAGATCGCCGTTCCCGCCGGATGGGGATCGGGGTCAGCAGGTCGGTCCCGCAGGATCCACAATTCCATGTCGTCCACGAGGTAGGTGGTCTCGGCGGAGGACGGCCAGCCGGTGAAGCTGATGACATCCCCGGCACGCAGGCCAACGCTCGTGCGCATCTGGCACCCCACCCGGTTCCACCGCTCGTATCGCGCTACCTGCGGCTGTGAAGGCAGGTCCCGTTTCTCGATGATACTGTCGCCCCTGGCCACCATCATGGACAAGGACAGCCAGTTCCCCTGGTCCCATTGTCGGAGCATGAGCGTCCCGGAGACCAGCACGTTCGCACCATCCCACCCCGGAGGCACCCTCCAGTACAGGTCCTGCAGCGTGCGCATGGAGGCATCATACCGCACGCACTGACGACCGCTTACGTAGTGATCCTGACAGGCACCTTCGATGTCCGGCTCTTCCATGTCTTTGCTCGCGTGGAACACCACTTCGGGCACCGTCGCGCGGAACCGCTCATCGCGGAAAAGCGACGTGTTGCATTCCTCCGAATGGTAGAGCAGCGTCCAGTTCCGGGTATCCACGGCGTCCTGTCCATCGAACTCCACGATGTAATAGTCGCTCTGCGGTATGGGGTCCGGGGCGAAACGGGCCGTTGGACCCAGCCAGTGCAGGTCCCGTGTCGTCACGTAGTAGGGTATCGCGCCGATGCTCTCGGCGCCCGTGGCCAGCATCAGGACCGGTCGCATCCGTAAAAGTGGTGCCCGGTCCGCATCCAGCAAGGCGAGCATGCGGCGTAGTTCCCCGGAACCTTTCCACTCGATGGCATAGACCATGTTCCAACAACCTGCCATGTGTACAAGCACCGGCGCGCAGAAGAGCGTGGCCACGGCGGTGGTCTGCCATCGCTTGAACGCCGATGTGATCAGCGACGCCACCACGGTGAACAGGACCAAGGGCAACAGATACAGCGCTGTTCTGGCGCGTGGCCATGGGATGCCCAACGCATAGTGCTGGAGGGCCATGATCACGACCACGGCAGCAAGCACCCCGAGGCCGGAAAGGAAAGGCCCCGACTCCGACCAGCGATTTCCGACGACCGATCGCCATACGGCGATGCCGATCCAAATGGCGAGCACCATCAGGAACCATCCCATGATGGTAAGCGGGTCGCTCCCGTAGTAGGTGTGGTAGAGGAATTTCTCCCCGAAGGTGGCCACCGAGCCCTCCCACACGCGATCACAACCCATGTGCAGCGAACCGCCTTTGGACATCGCCAACGTGGTCGGGAGGATGAGCGCGAGCGCCGCGCCGGTCAACACGGTGAGCACAAGTATCCGGCTCATGAGCGCCGCCGCTCCTTCCTTGCGTATCCGGCCGGCCCAGCGAACGAGGAACACCGCGACGATGGCCATGAGGAAGTTCAACGCCATCGTATTCGCAAGCGCCGCGAGCGCGGCCCAGCATACCGTGCGGCCCACACGCGCGGTGGTCTCCCCATCGCTGCAACAACGCCACATGCACCACAGGCTCATCATGATGCAACCATTCGCGATCCCGTATCCGCGCGCCAAGGAGAAAAAGTCCAGCAAATACGGATGCGCGTTCAACAGGATGAACGCCGTAACGGCCAGCACGGCAGAAGGCGCCCGCAGCGCGATGCGCGCCGACCCGTAGAGATACAGGAAATGAGCCACCAGGTTCGGCAGACGTAACGCGAACTCCCCATCCCCGAACAGCTTCATGCTCAACCACGTCGTCCATACGTTGAGCAGGTGATGGTTCGCCCCCATCCCGTCGAAGGTGTCCTGGAAGAACTTCCCCTTGCTCACGTGGTGCATGAACGTGAAGCTCTCGTCCCAGGTGAAGGAGACCGTACATGCCCGGACCACGGTATAGACCGTCAAGAGCAATGCGATGGAGCCGATGACCCAGTGCTTCGGTCGCAGTTGTGGAGAAACTCCGATCATGCCGACGAAATTCGTCGTTACCATCATACCGCGGAACGAGGTTCCATCCATGGACGGATCCGCATGACCTCCCCGCTCGAGCTCATTCAGAACCCGCTGCTCGTCCCGGGTAGGTGAACACCTCAACGCGCAACCCGCGCATCGTGAAAGCCTGCCCGCCCTTGTTGGCGATGAAGAGCTTGTTGTGGACCCCTTCCGGACGCTGTGGCAGGTTGAACCGCACCGCGAAGGGTCCTTCACCCAGGGGCTTTGACCACAACGCCAGTTGATGGGTCGCGTCGTCCTCCCCGATCAGCAGCTGCGGTCCGTCACCGGGATCATTCGACCAGTCGATCGTTCCTTGCACCAGCACCACCGCGCAGTTCGTGCCCGGGCCGTAGGTCGGCAGCCCGTCCATTTCGAAGGGGAACTCACTCCCATTGAAACACCAAATGCCGTTCTCCGCTCCACAAGCGACGGTATCCAAGCGATGCTGCAAGGTGGAGGGTCTGTCCCGGGCCTGATCGAAAACCACCGTGCCCTGCACGTTGTCGGACCCCGGGCGAAGGTCAAAGATGTACACGCTGCCGACCTGTCCTACGGGCCGGTTGATGTATGCCGCCACTCGCTGGTCGTCCAGCCATTCCGCGCGCGTGAAGAGAAGGTACCGCGCACCCCTGGCGATCAGGTCGTCGATCCTTCCCGGGGCCATGAGGTCCTGGCCGAAACTCGTCCAGCCGCGATTGCCCATCAGCACCAAGGAACTGTTGATCGCGCCGTCGTCCAGAAAGATCACCTTGTCCTCCGCGCGCACGCCCATCGCCCGCAGGCGAGGTTCGATCGTCTCCAGGTCATCCATGCCCCAAAAGCCCAACGAATTCCAGTAGGACAGTTCCTGGTCGTGGTACAACGGCCACAGTTTGCGGGCGGACATGTTGCCACCGGTGTCATAGCGCATGGCCATGTTCTGCGCGGTATAAGCCACATTGAACACCAACAGGGCCGCCATTGCCCAGCGACTCCACCGCGCACGAAGCAGATCCGGATAGTGGTGCGCGAGCAACCACAGGAAACAGGCCAGCAGCACCACCAGCGCGATCATCGGATTGATGAAATAGTAGTCGTGGTTGTTCAACGCCGCGAACCAGAGAAGGGTGTAGAGCACCGAGCCCAGCAGCAGTGTGACGACAAGCAAGATGACCTGCCAAGGCAATCGCCGAATATTGGCGGCCAACGCGGTGAAGGCGACCGCCATCAGGATCCACACCGATGTGTCGAAGATCTGGAAGACGATGATGTCGCAGCCCGTGCGCCATGCCCACTCCCGCTCTTCCGAGTTCAGGCTCCAGATGGGCCACAGGTCGTTGAAGGTGTATTTGGCCCCGTGCGTGTTGTTGTACGCGGCGGCATACGCATACCACGCGTACACCAGGAGATATCCGGCGGCCAGCACCGCCCACTCCTTCCAATTCCCTTCAAGGGGTGACCATCGCCCTTTCAAGCGTGCGCGCAGGACCGTTGAAAAGGCCAGCACGCCTGTGATCGCCACCAGGCTCATTCCGGCGGTCACCTTGATGGACATGCCCAGCGTGAAGAAGAAGACCGCCCGGATCCACTGCTTCAAGTCGCGCTCTTGCGCGTAGCGCGTCATGTGCCACCAGCCGATCAACGCGAGGTCGAAAGCGGGCACGTCCGTGAGGAAGCTGATACCGAAGTACACCAGCACGGGCGAAGCATAGAACAGCAGCGCCGCACATCCCGCCCAGAAGGCGTCTCCCACTATCCGGCGCAGCGAAGCGAACAGGGCCAGCGATCCGGCGAAGTGCAGCAACAGTTCGATGAATCGGTAAGCGAACTCGCTCGGTCCGGTGATGCGCCACAGCATGCCCACCAGCCAGTACAGGATGGGGAACTCGCCGGCGGTCTTGCCGTCCGTGAAATCGTCGGCGAACTGATTGTGGATCGCCGGTTCGAAGAGGTTGGCCGTGGTGTCGTAATAGTTCCAGGCCAGGGCAATGCAGTCCGTTTGCCGCCACAAGTGATGCGGCTGCGGCCGCAGATGCAGCACGCGCCCTGACTCATAGGCGCAGCACATCAGAAAGAACGCGAGGACGAACCACCACACGGGTGGCACCCTTCTCAACGCGTTGGCGACACTCATCCGGGCCGGGCTACACGGCCATTTCGGGGATCGTCCCATCCACGACCAGTCGTCCTTCGGTCTTCGCGACGATCTCCTCCACGCTCACTCCCGGAGCGCGCTCCAGCAGCTTGAAGCCCTGTGGCGTGACATCGAACACCCCGAGGTCGCTCACGATCTTCTTCACGCACTTCACCCCGGTGAGCGGAAGGGTACACGACTTCAACAGCTTGCTCTCGCCGGCCTTGTTCGTATGCATCATCACCACGATGATGTTCTCCGCGCTCGCGACCAGGTCCATCGCGCCGCCCATGCCCTTCACCATCTTCCCGGGGATCTTCCAGTTGGCGATGTCCCCGTTGTCGGAAACCTCCATGGCCCCGAGCACGGTAAGCTGCACCTTCTGCGATCGGATCATCGCGAAGCTGGTGCTGCTGTCAAAGATGCTGCTGCCCGGAAGGAGCGTCACCGTCTGCTTGCCCGCGTTGATGAGGTCCGCGTCCTCCTCCCCCTCAAAGGGGAATGGGCCCATGCCGAGGATGCCGTTCTCGCTCTGGAGCGTGACGCTGATCCCCGGTGGGATGTGGTTCGCCACCAGCGTCGGGATGCCGATACCGAGGTTCACGTACCAGCCATCGCGCAACTCCCGCGCGATGCGTTTCGCCATCTGGTTCTTGTCGAGGGCCATGGTCCTTTGCGGTTGAGGGGCGAAGATGGGGAGCCTGCCGCGATCCGGGCGTTGTTGCCGGGATCACCGGCCTATCGCACCGATCGCGCCACGCACCGCACCCAGTTCCATCGCTGAATGCTCGGCGTTGAACAGGTAGATCTTCGCCCGGCCGGCACTGGGGAATGGAGGCAGCGACCGCGCGAAGCAAAGCGTATCGCCCCGCCATTCCAAGCGTTGGGCGCTCAGGGGCAGATTGTCATAGTACAGGTTGTTCTGCAAGGTGTCGGTGACCTCGACGACCACACCGAGCCCGGGTGATCGCTCAAGCATGGTCACGGGGACTTGCAGTTGTACCAAGAGCGCCTCCTGCATCAAGCTGTCCGGGATGTCGGCCAGGTCGTAGAACTCATCCGTTCCGGAGCGCGGAGGCTTGGAGAACTCCAGGATGCGACGCTCCAGCAACGGTGTACTGCGCCGGAACAGATACAGGCCCGGGCCGGTCGCGCTATCCACGAGTTCATACCCCTCGGTCGCACCTTCGACCACGCGCCGGTCGATGAGCCGGAGATCATCAAGGCCCTCCGGGAACCGCTCCCATTGGATGAACGGGGCGACGAGATCCACGCGTCGGCCTGCGTACAGCCAGCATTGCTTAAGTTGTTCGTGGCTGCCCAATACCACCGGCCGGCCGAGGTCGACCTGCTCCTGGAGCACTCGACGCACCAACCTCTCGGGAATGCACTGCTCCGGCCAGATGAGCACATGGTCCAGGTTGGCTGTGGCGACGGTCCTGACGGGAAGGGCCAGCAGAGGAAGCGACGCCCAGCGCATCCAGCCCCGACCGCTCGAAACGAGGTAGTCGATGGTGAAAGCGAAGCAGCACAATACCCAGGGAACATAGTGCATGCCGGTGCGGTCCGGCGGATAGTTGGAACCCGTGACAGCAGCCATCAGCATGCGGAACCCGACTTCGATGAGGAGGAAGCCGGTGAGCAGAACGAGCGGGGTTGACCAGTCCCTTGTTCTTGACCAGGCCGCAACGGCCGCGATGGCGCACAGAGCTACCAATGCGACCACCGACCAGCACAGCCATAGAGTCTCCGAACCGGTGAGAAGCAGGAGCAACGACCGGACCGTGACCTGCACGAAACCGTCGTTCCCGCCATACACGAGCATGCCATTCTCCTTGAATTCCAGTATCCACCGGGCCAGCAGCAGCAAGGGCAGGGCGCCCAACAGTACCAGACATGCAACCCTGCGAAGCCGTCCGCGCATATCGACCGACTTCCACACGCGCAACTGGAGCAGGCCAAGAACCGCCAGCCCGACCGCCAGCGTTGGGAGCAATACCACCATCGATGCGGTGGCGAAGACAAGGCACAAGAGCGCGGCGATCAAATGCCGGATAGCCGCCGAGGTCGCGAACCGCAACAGCATCTCCAAACCGACGATCCATGCGGCCATTTCCAGCGCGTAGCCCCGGAACATCGAGAAGAAGTCGAGCACGAACGGGATAAGCAGCAGGGCGCACCATGAGCACCACCGCACGACACGGTCCTTCACACGCGACCCGATATGCCAGCCCCCCCATGCATACACCAGGAACGCGACCACACTGCCTATGCGGACACTGAAGGGGTGGACCCCGAACAACTTCCCTGAAAGAACACCGACGGCCGAATTCGTCAAGTGGTTGTTCGTGTCCAGATGTGCCTGGCCCGGCAACCATCTCCCCGGCTGGACATACCAGAGCACACTCGCGCATTCATCATGGACCATGGGAACGAGCCATGCGCGCATAAGCACATACGCCCAGATGATGATCACAAGCACCAGGTATGGAAACAGCTCCCTGCGGTCGTTCATCGCGGTGTTTCGCCGGACAAGATCGGCATACAATGGGCACAAGGCCCGCCACCCGGCCCATCGATCGGTCAATGCAAGACCTCTCGCACCCGAAGGCGAGCGCTGTCCAACGAAAAGGTGCGGTAAGCCGGGTTGTACAGCCCGAACTCGATGCGCGCCGCACGCGGCCCGAGGCGCGGAAGGTGCTCCGCCAGGACAAAGGCCCCGTCGTGCGAAGAACCGCGGAAGTGATCGACCTGCACATGCCGGTCGTACGGCTTGTGACCGTCCTCGTCCTCCACGTAAGCGTACACGATGCTGTTGATCGTTCCTCGCTCCGACCTGATGTCAGCGGAGATCTCGATGATCAGGTCCAAGCCCCGGAAAGGTTTCGCATCGGCCCGCCAGAACGTCCTGAACTCATCGGATGACATCGGTGACGACAGGACAGAATCGAGCAGGAGGCGTGTGCGAAGGGGTTCCGTTCGCTCCATCAGGTTGATGCGCCCACCATCACCCCTGGCGATCGTGCGGAACCCGGTCGGGGCCGTCTGGCTTGTGGTGTCGATCATCAGCAGGTCGCACACCGGCTGGGGAAATTCGAACTGATCGAGCGCGTTCAACCGAAGGCCATGTGCATGCGAGCCGAACGCCCAGGTGGACTTGGCCTGGAACTCCTGCGCTCCGACGATCAATGGTCTGTCCGATCTCTGTTGGCGTTCGGCCACGATCCGGTAGAATTCCGCAGGGATCGCCTGGTCCGGCCAGCAGACCGCGAAGTCCACATTGGCTCGCCGCGCTTCGCGCAACGGAAGCAACAGGAGTACTGCGGCCAGAACCCGCGTCCATGTCCATCGCACACCGATCAGGTCAACGGACAAGGCCACGAGCATGATCATCGGCTGCACCAGATACAGCGCGGCCCTGTCCGTCGGCAGGCGTGAACCAAGCAACATGGATGACAACGTCTGGCCCAGAGCATCGACAAGCAGCACCGCCAGCAAGAGCGAAGCGGCGATGACCGTCCTGCGGTTCTCCATCCAAGCCGGGCGCGCCGACCAGAACCCCAACGCGACCAAAACGAGCACGGCGAGTACAAGGAGCCAGGGAGGACTCCAGCTGTTCATCACATGGCCGGACACCGACGCGAGTGTTCCTTCGAAATAGCCAGCTCCTGTGCCGGCGTACAGCGCACCATTCGCTTTCAGCGCCAGGGCGAAAAGGACAGCCGCCGACCACGGCACAACACCCAGCAGGACCACCGGCACAAGCCGGCGCTGTTCCCCACGAAGCGTCTTGTCCTGAAGGACATGAACGCCGAGCACCACGAGCACCCCAGCGAGGATCATCAGCATCGACACCAAGGACCACAGGGCCAGCGAGAGGCCGATCAATGCGACGATCAGGTCGCGGTACGAGCGCTCCTGCGCATAGCGGACGGTGTGGAAGATCGTCATCGACCAGAAGGCCATGGCAAGACCATATCCCCGGGCGAGGGAGAAGAACTCGACCATGAAAGGCACGCACAACAACCCGGCCCACATGCACCACCGCACGAACGTTGATCTGAACCACGGACCGCTGCGCCACAGATACCATGCGTACAGGAGAAAAGACAGAACGCTCCACGCGCGCAGCCCGATGAGGCTCTCGCCGAAAAGGAAATAGCTGGCCTGCGCGAGCGCATCCTGCGTGAAGTGGTTGCCCGCGTTCCAGCCAGTGACGAAGGGAACGAAGTCCCCGGTGAGCACGAACATGTGGAAGGCCCCGGCCTCGTCATGCACCGCAGGAACCAGGAATGCCCTCGCGACCACGTAGGCCCATGCCGCGCACGCGAGCACCAGGAATATGATCCGGTCGGCGCGCACCATCGGTCCGAAGGCTCAGGCGCGCTTCCTCACCGTGCGCTGCTCGATACGCTTCTCGTAAGCAGAACCTTGGAAGATCCGATGCACGAAGATGCCCGGTGTATGGATCGCGTCCGGATCCAGCTCCCCGGGCTCCACCAGATGCTCCACTTCCGCAACCGTGACCTTGCCGGCCATCGCCATCATGGGGTTGAAGTTGCGCGCGGTGGCCCGGTAGACAAGGTTCCCGTTCGTGTCCCCTTTCCAGGCCTTCACCAGGCTGTAATCGGCGCGCAGCCAGCTCTCCATCACGTACATCTTCCCGTGGAAGTCGCGGGTCTCCTTGCCTTGGGCCACTTCGGTACCATATCCGGCCGGGGTGAAGAACGCGGGGATCCCTGCGCCGCCAGCCCTGCAGCGTTCGGCCAGTGTGCCCTGCGGGATCAGATCCACTTCCAGCTCCCCGCTGAGCATCTGCCGTTCGAACTCATCGTTCTCCCCCACGTAGCTGCTGATCATCTTCCTGATCTGCCGCGTCTTCAGCAACAGCCCAAGCCCAAAGTCGTCCACACCGGCATTGTTGCTGATGCACGTGAGGTCCCGCACCCCTTTGCGCACCAGCGCAGCGATGAGGTTCTCCGGGATGCCACATAGGCCGAAACCGCCGACCATCAGCGTCATCCGATCCGTCAACCCTTCGAGAGCGGCGTCCGCGTTGGCGACCGTCTTGTTCATGCGCCGAATGTACCCGGATATCCGCGTCGTGGGTCACCGCACTGCTCATGCCCGGCAGCCCCGGTCAAAGCGCCCAGGACCCGTCAGCGGATCACGGTCACGTGACCTGTGAGGTCGTGCTTCTTGCGCGTGATGCCCTCCACGATGTGCGTACGATACGCGTACACACCCAGCGGCGCATCCGCCCCGCCCACACTGCCGTCCCAACCCTCCGTCGGGTTGTTCGTCGTGTACATGACCTTGCCCCAGCGGTCGTAGATCTCCAGGTCGAAGGTTTCCAGGTCGATCACCTTGCCCCAAGGCTGCCAGACGTCGTTGATCCCATCGCCGTTCGGGGTGAAGGCGTTCGGAGCCCAGTAGGCATATTCCTGAGGTTTCAGATGCGCGATGAGCGTATCGGGCTCGAAGAAGCGGATCTCGAAGTCCCGCTTGGTGGAGTCGTTCGTGTTCGGCTGGTTGCGCTTCACCTCCCAGTAGACGAAGTCGAAGAACGGGTCGGGCGTCACATCCACCGCTATCGGAACATCCTGTCCAACACTGGCCAGCGCCGGGAAATTCGAGTACTGCTGGCCGTTGAAGGTGATCGTGGCGGTATTCTGCGGATCCGTCATCAGGACCACGGGGTATTGGATCGGCGGTTTGAAATAGGCGATGATCGTGTCCGTCGTGGTGAAGCGGAAACTCACCAGGGAGTCGATCATCGAGGGCAGGAACACGTGGTTGTTCGCCTCCCAGTGATCAAAGCCCCAGCCGGCCTCGGCGATGCCCTCCATCTGCGTATCGATGCCGCCGTAGTAAACGCCCGTGAACGGATAGGTCGGGAATACCTCTGAATTCACGCGGATCCGCCCGCTTAATGGGGGCTCCACTTGGAAAACGACATTGAAGGGCCCTTCGAGGTCATAGCAGTCCACCATGCCCTCCTGAGTGGTGACACATCGCGCATCGATGAAATCGCGCAGCTCCTGTACGCCCTGTTCCCAATTCGCCATGGTGGTGCCCCAGCGCGCGCACTGGGCAGGCATCTCGGGAGTGACCATCGCGAGCAGACTATCCAAATGGGCGTTCATCGTTGCACAGCTGAACAGTGTATTACCGAGGTCGATGTACCGGTTCACGTAGTAGTTGTACACCATCTCGTTCTCGTTGATCAGCTTGTTCAGGATCAACGTGTGGCCCTGGCCGCCCGGGTCACCGAGGTTCTCCACCGTGCAGGGGTCCGCGTTCGCGCTCTGGTCGGGGATGCCCGTGAAGTTGCCATAGTGTCCGAAAGTGGCATCCTCATCCCAAAGCGCGTATCCCCATTTCTTGTGCTCACCTGCGGGGTCGATCCCCTTCCACCAGATGGTGTTCCAGTTCAGCCAGTCCGCGCATACGCAGTAGCTGTTCAGGCAGAAATAGTCGATCAGGCTCTTCCAATTGTATCGATCGTCCACGTAGGCGAAGGCTGCGGCGTCCCCCATGTCGTTGGCGTTGATATAGCCCAGGAGCGCATCCCAGTCAGCCTGCGCGGCGCCACCGCCGAACTCGTTCCATGTGCCGCCCCAGGTCTTGATGCAGTATACGTTGTTCTCGTCCTGGTCGTAATACTTCTGGAAGAAATCCCCATCGTCCACCTTCTCGCGCATATCATAAACACCCCAGTATTGGGCGTTCACGTAGAGCACGGCCGGTTCGTAGCTGCGCTCATCCAGCCGGAGGTTGCCCAATTGAGAGAGGGATTGCACGTACGGATCACGGATGTGCGCGGGCTGCCCGGGGCCGAACGGGCAGTTGTCCCCAGCGAGCGCCTTGATGATCAAGCGCTGGTATTTCTGGCGATCGGACCCGCGGAAAATGGGGTAGTGGATGGCGTCGTTGTAGCCGGATTGATCCCGCGTCACGTAGTCGAACCCGCGTTGATCATAGGCCCAACTGTCCTGTCCATGCTCGTTGAACTGGCCCACGGCCTCGTCGCGCAGCACGCCGTCCGGGCCGAAGTACTCGAAGGAGCCGAAGGGCTGGATGCCGCCATTCCCACCCAGCAGTTCCTCGAGCTGGTCGCCCGAGACGCTGAGCACGGCCACGCCATGCGTAACGCCGATGAAGTAAGTATTCGTTTCGGTGAAGCTGGGGGGCACTCCGGGGCTTCCGCTGAAACACGCGGCCCTGATCACGGTCGTGCTGGCCACATTGATGGGGCCCGCGTAAGCTGTTGAGGCGGTGGTTGGTTCCGTTCCATCGATGGTGTACCGGATGGTGGCGCCGGCCGGGCCGGTGATGGTCACCGTTTGTGCACCGGCGTAAAAGCCGGCCACAGGGGAAAGCTGAGGGCGTTGCTCATACTCCGGGATCGCGGCCCCGTTCGCGGCCGCCGGCGTGGTGGCCGTCAGCGACCACGACCCACTACCGTCCGGCACACGGCTGCGGCTCTGGTCCAACTTGGTGCGCAGCGTCAGTTGGTACTGGTCCAGGATCGTTCCTCCCCCATCGGCCAGAACAATGAAGTCCTCCGATGTCTGGTTCAACTTGAAGTTTGTGCAGTAGTATCCGCCGTACTGGCCGTTCCAGCCGGAAGCGAGCACCACCAGATGTCCGTTCGCCGGGATGGACGCACCGGCGGGGAATGCCCATTTCGTAGGGTTGCCGGGATCGTCGCTCAGATGGAAGCCGCTCAGGTCCACCGCCGCACCCGTGGTGTTGAAGATCTCCACCCAGTCCTCGTTATCACTGCCGCCGTTGAACGGGTCCGTAACGGCGATGCCGTTCTGGTTGGAAACGCATACTTCGTTCAGGACCACCTGCGCGTGGAGCGTCTGTGCCACCACACATACGGACAGTGCCACAAGGGTCTTCGATAGGTTCATGCCGGTCTGAAGGTCAAGCGTGGCAAGTTAACAGAAGGGGCGGTACGGAACATGCTGAAGGACATACAGTTCACTACAGATCGCCATCCCTTCTTGGAGACATACGTGAAGTCGACGTGAAGGGGACGTTCCGCAAGCCCCAGCCGTTGCCTCAACGGTGGCCGGTACAGCCCGTGGGACTGGTCAGGGGACGTTCACTCCGTGATGTTCAGGTCTTGACCGGCGTAATAGCCCGTATCGATGTCCAGCATCAACTTGGTGTGCAGGGTGATCTGCCCCGTATGGTAGCTGAAATGCTCCACAACATGCAGCAAGATGGCCAGGCCCGTCTCCCTGTATCCCTGTACGTTCCAGGTGCGCTCCAAGTCCGCCTGTCCCAGCCCCAGGATCACGTCGTACGCGTAAGCCAGCGTGGAGTCCAGTCGCTCGCGCAGTTCGCGCTTCTCGACGGGACCGGTTTCGTTGAACTCGTCATCCCTGCGGCGATGGTCCGGCCTGTTGCCCAAGGTGCTGCTGATCCACTGGCCCACATTGCCGCATAAGTGCAGCACCAGATTGCCAACGCTGACCACATGCGCGTTCGGGCGGCGCCAGAGCTGTTCCTCGCTCAACAATTGCACGCAGTAGCGTATCCGCTCCTGCCCCTCGCGCAAGCGACGGATCGCCTCGGTGCTCACCAGCGCTTCCATTCCGGACATGCGGTGAATCTAGTATCACCGGAAAAAGGGACGGCGGTGCGTAGATGCGCACCGCCGTCCTGC
>CAZYPC010000014.1:0-63347 GCA_964649165.1 uncultured Chryseobacterium sp. | reverse complement strand
CCTTCCCGCTCGCCGGCCGGAACAAACACGTGGTGAACATGGCCAGCCCTTGGCCCAGTGGGATCTATCACGTCATCATCGGCTATGACGATGGCTCATCGGAGTCGATCGGCATAACCATTCAGTGAGGGATCCTCCCCGCGAACCTGCTCCATAAAGATGGCCGCGCGGCCCTGCCATCTTCATTTTCTATCCCCCTCCCCCCCCCCCCGCGCAAGGCTGCAATGAAGTCCTTGTAACGGCGACGGGATATCCGAACCGTAAGACCTGCTATCATTTCCGCCTGATGGCCATCGTGGCTATGTATCCGCGCCACTTTCCGGAGGTTCACGATGTGCGAATCGTGGCAGCGGAAGAAGCTGGTCACGGGCAGTTCCCTTTGCAAGCGTCCGATGTTCCAGCTGACCAGATGACGCTTTCCATCATCACAAAGGATGCGCGCGTAGCCGCCTTCGGCCTCAATGTGTACGATGTTCTCCGGTTGAAGGACCAAGGCTCCCTGCATGGTTCCGATCACCAGACTGTGCGGTCCAAGCTCCATGGTCCACGCGAAGAAGGATATGACCTTGCTTGCTCCAAGCGTGAAAATAACGGATGATACCACACCCGTGAAGCCGATCCATGACCGTGAACTACCGGTCAGACACCGGCCCATGCTCATCAGACCCGCCGCCCCTTCCATTCCGGCCGCACGAAGTTCCCCATCACTGCGATCACCGGCGCATAGAGCGTGAACGCCAGATAGCTGAGCAGCGCAACGAAGGCCGAATGGCGCTGCCCGAGTATCCGTTGTCCATCCCGTACCAGCGGCGGCACTGTGGCAGCCCAGATCAGCCAGGCGCCAGCCATGAGCAACGCGCCCATGAGAAAGCGGCTGCCGACCAGCGCGGGCCAATCCGTTGCGCGTGTTACGGCGAACAAGAACCAGGGAAAAAGCAAGCCGAGTCCGGGAAGCCACTTCGACCGCACCGGCACGCCGCGCATCTTCCCGGCCCAGCGCAGCCGTTGTCGGAAGAAACCGCCCCATGTACGTTCGGCTTCCACGCGCACGACAGCGCCGGGGTGCAGCAAGTAGCCGATGCGCTTGCCCGCGTGAAGCATGCGTTGCACAAGGAAGATGTCATCGCCACTGGCATACCGATCGCCCTCGAAGCCGCGCACGTCCATGAACGCACTGCGGCGGAAGGCCAGGTTGGCTCCACTCGCCAACATCGGCGCTCCTTGCAAGGCCGTCGCAGCGGCGCACATCATCAGGGCGGCCTGTTCATTCTCCTGCAAACGGCCGAGGATGCCTTCACCATCGGTAGCCACGGGTAGGATCACCAGGTCGCTATCCTTCCGCCCGACGTGCTCCATGATCCGACGCAGACGCTCCGGACCGCAGCGTGCATCGGCATCGGTCACCAGGATCCATTCGGCGTCGGTGGCCAGCACGGCGGTGGTGATGGCCGCTTTCTTCCCGGTGCCCTCGTTCGCCAACAAGCGCAAGGCGGGCCAACGCGTCATCATCGCTTTCACGCGGTCGGCCGTGGCATCACTGCTCGCATCGTCGACAACGATGACGGAAACGCGATCCCGGTCGTAGTCCTGGGCATACAGGTCCTGCAGCAGCGGCGTGATCGTCACCGCAGCATCACGGGCCGGGACGACCATGGCAACGCCCGGTGTACGCGAGGCATTTTCCATCGCGTCATCAACGGCGGTCACTTCGCGAACGACCGTTTCACGCCAGCCAGTGATGACCGCAGCGAAGATGACGGCGAGACCGAACGCGATGAGCACGAGGAGCAGAGGTCCGATCATGCCGCTTCTTCAGTGGTGCGGATGCGCGCGATGAGCAGGATGATACCACCCGCCACCGCAGGGATCACCAGGTTGATGAACCAGATCAGCGCTGTGGAAACGATGATGCCCACATCATCTCCGTGGATGAAGGTCGCCGCCACCGATCCGCGAACGCCCAGTTCCGTCAGTGCCATCGTGGGCACCAAGGTGGTGAGGAGGAACACCACAGGGACGGACAGTATCGCCTCGACCGCATCAACGCGCGCGATGAAAACCAATATGATGGCGAACTGGACCGTGAACACACCATAACGCAACAGGCTGAGCAGAAAGATCCGCACCAGGTCCGCTCGCGAGAAACTATCCAGCACGTGCGCGTGACGCTCGAACCGCTTCAACCAAGGGATGGCCAGGAGCAGCCGTGCGAACGCGCCGGGACTGAAGAAGAGGAACACGGCCGAGCAACCGATCAACAGAGCTGACCAAACGACCACGTTCCACGCACGCGCCGGTTCCGAGCTGCTCCAATGAAGGTAATGGTTGGACGTGAGCGCGATCCCACCCAGCAGCAGGGTGACGACGAACTGCGCGATGCTCCCCAGCAACGTTGCGAAGCTCCCTTGAACGCGGTGTTCCGGATCCAGGAACAGGACCCTGCCGGCGAACTCTCCCACGCGATTGGGCGTGATAAGGCCGATCGTTGTTCCCGCGATCGTTCCTGTGAGCGCGCGTGCGAAGCCCAAGAGCTGCACCGGTCGCATCAGACAACGCCACTTCCAGGCCTCTATGCTCCAGTTCACCAACATCAACAAGGTGACCAGCGTCAGTGTGCCCCACGGAGCAGGCTCCCCGTTGCTCCTCCAGAGCCACCATGGATAGTGCATGCCCACCTTGTGGGTGAGCCGGACATAGAGCAGAGCACCAGCAAGGATGAAAACTCCCCATCGGATGAACAGCAGGGTGCGACGGGTCACGGTAGTTTCGTGGCGGTTGTAACGAAGACGTTCAAAAGTACCGGAGTGGCCTTACCGACCGAACGTATCATCCTGGGCATCGACCCCGGCACCACGGTGATGGGTTTCGGTGTGCTGCTCGAGGAAGGCCCGAAGGTGCGGCTATTGGACGCGGGCGCGATCCGTTTCCCGGCCGATGATGATCACACACTGAAGCTCCGCGCGATCTTCCTGGAGACAACGGCGATCATCGAACGCCACCACCCGGACGAACTCGCCATCGAAGCCCAGTTCTTCGGCAAGAACGTGCAGAGCATGCTCAAGCTCGGCCGTGCGCAGGGCGTAGCCATCGCTGCTGCACTGCAGCGCGAACTGGCGATCACCGAGTACGCACCGAAACGTGTGAAACAGAGCATCACCGGGAACGGCAATGCGACCAAGGATCAAGTGGCGGCCATGTTGCTGAGCATCCTGCGTGTGCCTGAGCTGCCCGCTTCCACCGATGCCACCGATGCCGTGGCCGTGGCGGTATGCCATCATTTCAGCCGGAAAAGCATCACACGGCCAGGAACGAAAGGCAGCTCCTCGCGAGGCTCGAGCGACTGGAGCAGTTTCGTACGGAACAATCCGGATCGGATCGAGCCCTAGCTCTACGCGCTGCGGATGCGCTCCGCGATGGCGGCGAGCCGCTCCGGCGAAAGCTTCAGTTTGGGCGCGCTGAAGTCCATGTCCCGCATGCTGCTGATGGGGATCAGGTGTACGTGCGCGTGCGGCACCTCGAGCCCGATCACGCTGACGCCCACGCGATCGCACGGGACCACGGCCGCGATCTTCCGGGCGACACCTTGAGCAAAGGGCATGATGTCCTTCAACACATCCGTCGGCAGGTCGAAGAACTTGTCCACTTCCACTTTCGGGACGACCAGCGTATGTCCCTCGCGCAGCGGGTTGATGTCGAGGAACGCCAGAAAGTGGTCGTCCTCGGCTACCTTGTGGCAGGGGATCTCGCCGTTGATGATGCGTGTGAAGATGCTCGGCATCAGCGCGTGATCTCTATGATCTCGAACATGGTGCTGCCGGCGGGTGTGACCACCTCGGCGATCTCTCCCACGGTCTTCCCCAGCAGGCCCTTCCCGATCGGGGAGCTCACGCTGATCTTGCCCACCTTTATGTCCGTCTCGCTTTCTGCCACCAATGTGAAGTGTTTGTGCGCGTCCGTTACCGTATGGCGAACCTTCACCGTGCAATGGATGTAAACCTTGCTCGTATCGAGTTGCCCGGCGTCGATTATGCGGGCGTTTGCCACGACCTCTTCGAGCTTGGCGATGCGGGCTTCCAGCAGGCCCTGGTCCTCCTTGGCCGCGTGGTATTCGGCGTTCTCGCTCAGGTCGCCCTTGTCGCGCGCGTCAGCGATCTGCTGGCTCAGGTGCGGGCGGTCCACGGTCTTCATGCGGTGCAGTTCGTCCTGCAGCTTCTTCAGACCCTCTTCGGTGTAATAGGCCGGTGTGCTCATGATGGCTCCGCGATGATCCAGCGGGCGGCTTGATGTGTGGAAGAAAGGAAGAGGACCCCTTCCGGAGTCCTCTTCCAAAAGTAACAGTGTTCGGCTACAGGCTCACACGAAGGCCCACTTGGTGCACCCCGCTGAACGGGTTCGTTGCCCGGTAGCCATAATCGATAGAGAAGGTATTGGCCTTCTCCGGTCCGAAGGCCAGATCAACGCTCAAGCCCGCGCTGGCCCCCGTGAAGACGGTCTGCCGCAGATTGTCGTCCGTGATGTCCTTCTCGTACAGGTAGCCGCCGCGCAGATGCAACATCTTCCGGAAGCCGTATTCCACCCCGATGGTCACCTGATCCTTGGTGAACGAGTTGCTGGTGAAATTGCCCGCGAACGTCAATCGGTGAAGTTCGCTGATGTTCAGGTCGTAGGCCGCACCGATGTTCATCTGGGATGGCAGCTCGAAGCGGTCGCTGCGCTGCTCGATCGTCAACTGGTCGCTCCCTTGGGTGAGCATACCCTGAACGGCCAGGCCATCCCCAGTGAAACGCATGGGCGGCCCGACATTCTTCAGTGCGATGCCGAAATGGATGTTGTCCGTGGGGCCGGTCACGTAGTGGATACCGGCGTCGAAACAGAACCCAGAGGCCCGCACATTGCTGATGCTCTCGCTGGCCACGCGGACCAGGATGCCACCGTAGATGCTGTTGGAGAACTCCTTGGAGTACGCGATGCCGAAGTTGCCGCTCGTCGGACTGAACGTCCCGATGCCTCCCCCCGGTTGGTTTACCGTTGTCACGGCGATATCCCCATAGGAGATCGAGGTGAAGCTGATGCCCAGCACCCCGCTTTCACCCAGCTTCTGACCCAAGGCGCCCGAACTGATCTTCACATCGCTGCCTTCCAGCCAACGCGTACTGGTGAAGTAGACCTCTGTCTTTTTCACCCGCGCCAACCCGGCGATGTTGCCGAACATGCCTTCGACCCCACGGAGGGTGGCGCTATTGGCCAGGCTCCAGCCGCCGCTGCGTGCCCAAGGGTTGATCAGTAATTGCGAAGCGCCTGCCGATCCCGCACGGTCGGGATTGCCAGCCAGGGCCGGGGCGGCCATCGCGAGCCCGAGCACAAGCGCGGCCAGTTCACGTCGTTGGATCATCTTCTTCATTCTCCAGGGGGTCTAAGCGCTCAGAAATTCTGCAGGTCCACCGGTCGCATCACACCGAACCATTTCACCACGGTCTCGCCCACCCCGGGCACTTCCACATGGCAGATGTACGTGCCTCCGGATACCGGCACGTTCTTCTGGTTCTTCAGGTCCCAATCCACGTACGTCAGATCGTTGTCCTTGCGGAAGGTCCGTACCAACGTGCCACCCGAATTGTAGATGTTGATCGTACAGGTGCGCGGCAGGTTGATGAACTTCACCCGATTGTCCAGTCGGCTGCTCTCATAGCCGCTGAAGGCGAAGTACGGATTCGGCACCAGCGCGATCTGGGACAGATTGTCCTTCTCAACACTGCTCTCTTCCGTCACCGTTTGCAGTCCTTCCGTGCTGAACCCATAGAGACCCAGACCACCGTTGCGGCTCGTGTTGACACCCGGATCCGGCTGGCCGTTGTAGGCCACATAGGTCAGGTATGGCTTGCTGATCGCGAGACGCAACCGCAGCTCGCTAGGGATGAGGCCATCCTGCACGGGGAGCAGGTCGGTGAACGATGCACCGGACCCCACCCAACTGCACGAGCGCCAGATCTTCAATCGACCTGCGGGGACCGGAAGGTTGTCATGCAGGTATTTGCCCTCGTCGTAATGAGGCACCCACGTCGCGTCGTTCTTCATCCGGCGCGTGTTGTTGAACACATAGATCCAGTGGCCGCCGGCCATGATGGCGTAGTCCTCGCCGATGTTGACCTCCCCGTTCGGGTTCCACAGCATGTCCTTGCCGATCTCGCCACCCCAGAAGCTGTCCTCTCCGAACGCCATGTTCAAGCGTTCGCCCGTCTCCAGTTCGATCGCATAGCCCGGGAACCAGCCCATGCCGGTTGTGCCGTTGAGGTCGCCGTCCTGCGGGTTGTAGCCATCCTGTCCAGCGTGCAATCCGTTCTTGTCAACACTGGGTACGGGACGCATGCTCAGCTTGTCGGTGCCCACCGGTTGAGTGAGCACGGGTTTGGGGCAACTCTCCAGGACCGGACAGCGCGTCCACTTGGATTTGTCGGGCGTGAACACCACCAGGATGCTTCCTGACGAATTGATCGACGCATCGTTGATCAACGAACTGATACCCGTGGTTCCAGAGCTGCCGGGCTGGAAATCACCCGTGCCGATCAGCGCGAACGGGGCCCAGATCCCGAAGGTCTTCTCGTAGTCCTGGTTGTTGTCCAACCCGTCGTAGTCCGGATAGTCGAACGCCGTATCGATCGCCGTTCCGGAGCGGATCCAGTTCAGTTCGTTGTCCCCATCCGAGTCAGGGATACCGAAATACCATGGCGTGATGGTGTTGTCCGGTCCGGGTTCGTAGTCGAAAATGAATTCGAGCGGTTTGGTGTACTCACCGTCATAAGCCGGCTGGTCAATGGTCACCGACAGGCCCCAGTCGAGGATGAGTTGTTCGTTGCCGACCTCGATCGCGCGTTCCGCATTGACCGTCTTCGTGCTGCCATCCGGCGCGGTCATCACCAGGTCCCAGTAGGCATCGTTCAACCGGGTATAGGTGAGGATATTGCTCGGATTCGGCAATTGTGTGGTATCGCGGAAGAACAATTCGAAGTTGCCCACGGGCACCCTGAGCGGGTCCACCACCTTCACTTTGATGGGTCCGCGACCCGCGACGTACTTCACCTGATCGGCACGGTAGGCGCTCACGATCTGGTCCTCGGACTCCCGGGAGATGTTCAGCGGTAATCCACCATTGCCCTGACCTTCGATCCGGGTAATGGCGAATTCATCACCATACTGCGCGTTCTGGACCAAGCCACCTGATTCGGTCGCAGGCGGATGCGGGATCCCCGAGTAGCTACGGATGCTGCCGGAAGCCGCCTTGCGGCCCGCCAGGTATGGATAAGCCTGGCCGGTCTGCAGGTCCGGTGCGGGATTGTACGGCTCGTAGTTGTTGTGGCTGTAGGCCAGTACGATGTAGTGGTAGGTCTTGTAGTTCACCAGGCGTTTGTCCCCTGTGGCGAAGAGATCTTCCTTGATGGCGATAGAGTGCACGATGCCCGTGTCGGGCCCGTTGACCATTTCGGTGGCCACCGCCGCGTCGATGTCATCATTCTGGATCCAGTTCACGATGCGACCGATGTTGTCATCGATGTCGTAAACGGCGACCAACCTCGCGAGATCCACGTTGCCCACGTCGCTCACACTGACGTTGCCATCGAGCACCTGGTAGATCTGGTAACCTTGGAACCGGTAGTTGCGGTCGTTCACGATGGTGTCCACTTCGTAAGTGGTGGTGATCAGGCCGGTATCCAGCGGGGCGACCAGATCCGGATTGTTCGGGTCGGCTTCAACCGTCTGCTGGATCACTGTGTTGATCGTTAATGGCGGGATCGTGGCGTCGCGTGAATTCCGATCGTCGGTGCCATAGGATTCGTTCACGTTGTTACTGGAACTGGGGTTGGTCAGGTAGAGGACCAGTTCACGATCCAACTCCTGGATCTCCACATTCGGCGCGTCAGGGCCATCGAGGATGCGGAAGCAGTTGTCGAAGAGCGCCTGTGCCTTGTCATCGGCTTTGCGCAGTTCGCGTACGCTGGCGAACGCACCGCCATTCGTGGCCCGCGCATACACGACGCCGACCGTGATGTTATTGTAGTCACCCGGCTCCAGGGTGAAAGGACCCGCGCTCTGGATGAAGCGGCGGTCCGGATTCTGCTGGGATGTTTCCTGCCAGGGATTCTGCGGCACGCAATCGGTACCCCAGCCGATGGGATCACTGTCACCCGGGAACATGTAATAGCAGCGCACCGCGTTGGAGTTGTTCGGCTGGTAGCCCGAGCCTCCATATGTCTGCGGCGTCCCATCCTTCCAGATGCTTCGCAGGTAGTTGTAATGGTGGATGGCCAAGCTCGGATCGGTCACCGCCGAAGGTCCTTCCCGGTTGTAGTAGATGAACGCCCGCATGCCGAAGCGCTCGTTGTCCGCGATGCCATCACCGTAGCCGATACCGATGCCCGGATAGCCTATGCCATCCAAGGCGACAGCCTGGTCACAGGTCACGCCATCCTGGCCGGCGAGGGGATTGTCCACCTCATCCTCGTCCTGGAAGGGCCCTTCGAAGAAATCGATGCCGATCGCCGGAGGCTGCGCGCCATAACCCGGTGCTCCCTGCCGGTCCTCATCGAATTCGTCGGCGTTGTATACATAGCCGAGCCCGCGTTGCACGTCACAACCGGTGAAGTCGTCATCCGACCCGCCCAGATCGGGGTCGGCGTACTGCCCGAAATAGGTATTGGTGAGTGTCTGTGTGCCGCGGTTGATCAGCACATAGTTGTAGAAGGTCATGTTGTTCACCTCGTTGTTCGTGCTGAACGCGAAGGCTTGTGACCGGATCTCCATGCCGATCGGTTGGCCACCTGTTTCGGTGTGCTGGGCCCCCTTGTCGTTCACCACCCACCAGAAGTTCTGGTCGCCGTACAACGGAACCCGGTCCTGGCGGAAACGGCTCTCGCAGGAAACGACCTGATTCAGGTCATAGTCCGGCGAATCCCCGACGGATGGATCATAATCACCATCGTTGTTGAAGTCCTCGAAAGGCGCGAGGTACGTGTCATAACCGGGTGTGGTGTTGATGGCCGGCCAATCGTAATAAGTGGCGGGCACCGTATAGCCATCCGGGAACTCATCGGCCACATCGCACTCTTCGGGGTTCGCCAGACAGGCGTAGTAAGCCAGGTGCCGCTCCGCGTCCGCCTTCCGGGTCATGTAGAACCGATCGTACTTGTTGCAGACCTCACTGGTGACCGATGCATCACCTCCGATGGTGAGCGGGCCGGGCCAGAAGTCGTTGCCTTCGCGATAACGGATGGCCGCGATCTTCAATTGGTTATCGGGAGAAAGCCCACCCATCCACAAGCCGCCGGCATAGATGGCCTTGGGGCCATCACGCAGTTCGGTCTTAGGAACTTCGTACGCGGCATTGCCCTCAGGTTTGTCATACCACAACAGGCCGCTGGTGGTGATCAACGCACGCACGTTGTTCAACGCGATCTCGGATGTGGTCGTGGCCGGGGTGCAGGACGCCGCCTTGGCCATGCCCGCGCCGCTATGCGCCCCTGCGCTGCGCAGGCCATGCGCCGTATTGTAGTCCATGGCGCTGGCCGGCTCCAGGGACAGCAGCGCTGCGGAAGCCGCCGCCAGTGCGGAACGATGGAAGTTGTTCGCTTTCATGGTGCGTTCAGAAATCGAAGCGCACGCCCAAACGGATGGTACGGGGCGCTCCGAAATTGTAAGGGTTGTCGACTTTCAGCGCGTACAGGTCACGGAAGCTCTGGGGGTCGTTCTGGGCATTGATGTTGGACTGGTACTGCGCCGCGGCCAGGTAGCCGTCATCATCCGGAGAACCTGTGGCGCGGTACACACCCGTTACCATCCTCGTGTTGAACACGTTGGTCACGAGCAGGTAGATGTTCAGGTTGGCCTTCTTGGCCTTGTCCTGCCCTTCATCCTTACCGAAGGTGAGGGCGATATCACGGTACAACTGGAGGTCTGTGTTGAACTGCCAGGGCAGGCGCGCTCCGTTGATCGTTCCCACCAATCGCCCGCCGGGCGGATTGAAGTTGCCTTCCTGCACGATCAGGCTGGAGGAGCTGTACGGGGTCCCACTGCCGAGGATGGACGTGAAGTTCACGCCGGTGTTCTGCAGGATCTTCTTGCCGAAGAGCAGCGGGCCGTTGTAGTCGGTGCCACCGCCGTAGCTGAAGTCCACGTTGGCCGTGAACCGATGGCGCTGGTCGAAGTTCAGCGGTGCTATGGTGCGCAGGTTCGGCTGATTGGCGTTGATCAGCGACAGGCTGGTGTTCGGGTCGGAACCGGTACCGTCGGCGAACTGCAGCGTGTAAGAAGCGGTCAACCGGATATTGCCGGTGCGACGCAGGTCATAGGCGATGCTGAAGCCCTTCACCGTCCCGAAGTCGATGTTGTCGAAGGTCTTGTAGGTCACCGGCCAGGCTTCAGCCACGTTGCGGATCTGGATCTGGTCGCGCAGTTCGCGGTAGTAGGCACTGATCTTCAAACTGCTGGATTTGCTCAACACCTGTTGGAAGCCCAGTTCATAGTCAATGGTCTTGGTCGGCTTCAGCGCCGGGTTGTCCAGCGTGTTCGCCGTGTTGCGGATGTAGGCATACTCCAGCAGGTCCAGGCGACTGGCGCTCGTCGGACGCTGCGTGAGGATGTCGTAGTGAGCGAAGAACACGGCTTGGTCGCTGATCGGGAAACTGAATGCCACACGAGGCATCACGTTCACCACCGGCTCATAGACCTTGAAGGCGCTCTGCCTCAGCTCCGAACCCACCAGATCACCACTTTGATCGCTGTCATAACCGATCAGGAATGGTTGGATGCCTTCGGCTGAACGCAGTACGCTGGGGTCGTTGATGAAGTCACCGTTCGCGTTGTACCACGTGTTGCCATCGCGGTAACCCACCACCTGCGTCGGGGCTTTGGCGTTGTCCACATACACCACGTAGTCGTCCCCGATGTTGCCGGGCCGGCTCTGCAATTGATCTCGAATGAACTGTCCCACGTCGCTGGAATTCTCCGCATCGCCCGCCGTCCACGCCGGACGCCACAGGTACTTGTCCTTCAGCTGGTACTGGTTGGCATCATAGCGGTCCACCCGCACCCCCACGTTGAAGATGATGTCATCAAAGGAGAACTTGTCCATCACGTAACCGGCAACGTAGATCGGTTGGAAGGGTGCTTGCAGGCGGGTGAACAACGTGTCCTCACCCACGATCTTCGAGTCGTTGAAGAACTTCTCGAAGCTCGGCTTGGAGGTGAGCTTGTTGCCCAAGTGGTCGTAACCGTAATAGCTGATCAAACCGTTCGTTTCGGAGATCAGGCCATTTCCATTGTTGACCAGTTCTTCCGCGCTGAACATGGACAGGCTGAGCACCGAAGGATCCAGCGCGTCGACGTCGATGAAATCCGTTCCGTTCGGGTCGAGCCCGAGCGCCTCGCGCAGATTGTTGTCGAAGTTGGTCTGGTCAAGACCCACCAGGCGGTCGTAGCTGTAGAAGGGCAGGGTGCCGACCGGATAGGAGATCGTGGGATTGTTGAGGTCCAGCTCCTGCAGGTGGAAATTGGCCAACGCGCGCGCCCTGCTCCACAGGCCGCGCGGGGCGAGCCGATAACGTCGGCTGGAAAGCTGCTCGTACTCCACGCCGACGCTTACCGCGTGTTTGCCGATATCCGCCGAACCCGTGGCGCTTACACGGATCTGCTGCTGGTCGTACTTCTCGAAGCTGTTGCCCAGGACACCCGCATTGTTCCAAACGCTATAGACACTGGGCGGGCCTTGGCCATTCAGCAGACCATTGCGCGACTGGATCTCGTTGAAGTTCTCGTAGAATCCAGTGAAGGGGTTGCTGGCACCGAACAAGCTGGGCACGAAGAACGGCTGGTAGGGGAACAGGTCGAAGAACTGGTCCACCATGGTGGAGATGGTCGGGTTCACATCCCCCGGAGTGAAGGTGACCAGCGTATCGCGGAAGCCCGTTTGCTCATAACGACCGTTGTTCAAGGCATAGGTCGGTGCGCGGAAACGCTGGTAACGGCCGATGTAACCGTAATCGAACAGGTTGTCCTTGTGCGTGGGATCCTCGATGTTCTGCTCGCGCTTCGAGTAATCGAGCTGCAGGCTGTAGTAAGCGTTCTTGATACCTCCTTTCTTCTTAGCCCCCTCCGCACCGGTGGTTTCCTCCTCGCGGGAGCTGAATCGCTGGGTGAAGCGGACGAAGCCGCGATAGGTGAAGTCCCGGACCTGCCGGTTGTTCTCGGCATTCAACAGGGAGTTGTTACGGTCGAAGTCGGAATATTTCTGGTAGTCCATCGACCCCCCGACGGTGAAGTTGATGGTGGGCGTCGTCGCGATGTCGAACTTCACGGAACCGAGGTAACTGGTGCTGCCCGCGTTCTGGCGTGTGTCCAAGCGTTCGATATCATCGGCGCGCAGATAGTCACCGCGATAAACAGCGGAAACATCGGTACCGATCTGGCGGATGGCCAGAGGGTTGCTCACGAGGTCGTCGCGAACGCTCTTTTTTACCCGCAGATCACCTTGGTACAAGGGTGAGCCGTCCGCTACATCCGTGAATTGACCGCTGAGGAAGAAACCCAGCAGCGGCTTTACCTTGTTACCAGCGCTGTCCTTCTTGAAGAAGATGGGGCCGCTCAAGCTCGCCTCCACCTGGTTGAACGCGTATTTGTCCAGTCCGACGATGTCCGTAACATCCTCTCCGGTCTTGTATCCGGAGGTCAGGTACTCCAGTCCACCGAAGAAACTGCGGCTCGGACCGCGTGTGGTGATGTTCACGAGACCACCCGTAACGTCACCGTAGTTCGCCGGCACACCACCGGTCACCACCTGCACTTCCTCGATCGCCGACTTCGGGAGACCGATGCCCGCACCGGCCGGCACCTTCACGCCGTCGATGTAGTAATACGTGTTCTCCGATCGTGCACCGCGGATGCTCACCCCTCCGCCGGTTCCGGCTGTGCTGGCGCCCGAGACCGTCGTGGCCACACCTACGGCTGAACGTGCCGGCATGCGGGCGATCTGTTCGCGTGTGACCGTACTCCCGCTGGCACCACCATCCTTGTCGATCAGAGGCACCTTGTACCGCACGACTTCCACCTCCTTGAGGTCCACACCGCTGGTGAGTTCGGGGTTCAAGAAGGTGATCTTGTTGCTGTTCACGATCACACCGGTCTGCTTCATGGGTTGATAACCCACGTAGCTCACCGTCACATCGTACGTTCCCGGTTCGATCGGGCTGATCTTGTAGACACCATCGAAATCCGTCTGGCCACCAGCCACGCGGGTACCACGGTTCTCCACCACCACGCTCACGAAGGGGAGCGGCTCGCCGGTCTTCTTGTCCTTGACGGTACCCTGCAGCGTTCCGGAACCTACTTGAGCCACTGCGGCTGTGGTTCCGATCAAAACAAAGGCCAGGGCCGAGAGTATGCGACTCAGCATCAACGTAGGGTTTTGCGTTCAGCGCAAGGGCGCGACGAGGGGGCGCTAATATAGAAACATCCGCTTTCTGTGAAATTTTCCAAAAGCCTTGATGGGCGCGGGTTTCCGAAGGCCGACGATGGAACGGCAACGAAGGGGTCGCGTAGCAGGGAGTACATGATGCGGACTTGTCGGCGAAAGATATCGGACACCCTGCGCTATTCCCCCGAAGTGGTCGGCCGTTCTTGGGCGCGCCTATACAGGTCCGACCCGGGCGCGCACGGTCACGGCTTTAATGCCGGCTCCCGAACAACCGCCGCAGGAACGGATCCCGGTGCCCGTTCTGCCCATGCTTGTTGGCCCTTCGCTCGTTGCGTTTCATACGCTTGCGCGTGGCCTTGTCCTGGTGCTCGCGGTGCAGCTTGTAGATCCGCTTTTCCTCCTTGGCGAGCGACTTCTTGTCCTTGCGCTCCTTCTTGGCCAGGTGCTTCTCCTGTTGCTTCTTGGACATGCCCGCGCTCTTTCCGCCCTCTCCCTCGGCATCCTGTGCATGGGCACCGGCAGCGAACAGCAGTGCAGAGAACAACAGTATGGTCCGGATGGCGCGCATGGGGAACGGGCCAAAGTTCACGCTTCCGCCAACAAGTTCCGAGCCGATGAACGGATCCTCTCCCATGATCGTTGTTCATCCACCCCACCGTTCAAGCCTAACTTCGCCACGTGAACCGACCGTTGACCATCCTTACCGCACTGGCCATGCTGGCCTTGACCTCCTGCAAAAAGGAGAACCAGGTCGGTGTGCCCCCGGTGTCCCTGGACGTCACACTGAACATCAACCTGCCGGAATACGCGGATCTGCAGGTCCCCGGGGGTTGGGTGTACCTCACTGGCGGCTCGCAAGGGCTGATCGTGTACCGGGTGAACAATGATGAATTCACCGCGCTCGACAGGCATTGCCCGGTGGCTCCGGAGAACCTGTGCAGGGTGATCGTCGATGACAGCGGGGTCATCGCACGAGATACGGCCTGCTGCGAGGCATCATTCCTCATACAGGACGGCCAGCCGCTGAGCGTTTCCGGCGTTTCGCTCCGGAAGTACAACACGATCTTCAACGGTAGCACGCTGCGCATCTACAACTGATCCCGCCTCTCGTGGAACGAAGAAGGCCCGGTCTCGCGACCGGGCCTTCTTCGTTTTTCGGATGGTTGATCAGTAACGGTACGCGTCGTTCTTGAACGGACCGTTCTTCGGTACGCCGATGTACTTGGCCTGCGCGTCCGTAAGCTCTTCCAGCTCTACGCCGATCTTGGCGAGGTGCAGGCTGGCCACCATCTCGTCGAGGTGCTTGGGCAGCACGTACACCTTGTTCTCGTAGTTCTTGTGGTTCTTCCACAGCTCCAACTGCGCCAGCGTCTGGTTGGTGAAGCTGTTGCTCATCACGAAGCTGGGGTGTCCGGTCGCGCAGCCCAGATTCACCAGACGGCCTTCAGCCAGGATGATCACGTCCTTGCCGTCGATCGTGTACTTGTCCACCTGCGGCTTGATCTCCACCTTGGTGTTGCCGTAGGTCTTGTTCAACCACGCCATGTCGATCTCGTTGTCGAAGTGGCCGATGTTGCACACGATGGCCTTGTCCTTCATTTTGCGGAAGGCCGCCTCCGTGACGATGTTGAAGTTGCCCGTGGTGGTGATGATGATGTCCGCGCGATGCGCGTTCGGCACGAGTTTCTTCACCTCGTAGCCGTCCATCGCCGCCTGCAGCGCGCAGATGGGGTCGATCTCGGTCACGATCACGCGCGCACCGGCACCACGCAGCGAAGCCGCCGTGCCTTTGCCCACATCGCCATAGCCGCACACGATGGCCACCTTGCCGGCCATCATGATGTCGGTGGCGCGACGGATGGCGTCCACCGCGCTCTCCTTGCAGCCGTATTTGTTGTCGAACTTGCTCTTGGTGACGCTGTCGTTGATGTTGATGGCGGGCACCACCAGCGTTCCGTTCTTCTGGCGATCCATGAGGCGCAACACGCCGGTGGTGGTCTCCTCGCTCAGGCCCTTGATGCCTTTCACCAGCTCGGGGAACTTGTCGAACACCATGTTCGTGAGGTCACCGCCGTCGTCCAGGATCATGTTCAGGGGTTGGCCACCTTCGAAGGCGAACAACGTCTGCTCGATGCACCAGTCGAACTCCTCGCCGTTCATGCCCTTCCACGCGTACACCGGGATACCCGCCTTGGCGATCGCCGCTGCCGCATGGTCCTGTGTGCTGAAAATGTTGCAGCTGCTCCAGCTCACCTCCGCACCGAGTTCCTTCAGGGTCTCGATCAGCACCGCCGTTTGGATGGTCATGTGCAGGCAACCGGCGATGCGGGCACCTTTCAGCGGCTTCTCCTTGCCGTACTTCTCGCGGAGCGCCATCAGGCCCGGCATCTCGGCCTCGGCCAGTTCGATCTCCTTGCGGCCCCATTCGGCGAGGGCCATGTCTTTCACCTTGTATTTCAGGGCGGTCTGTGTGCTGGGCATGTTCATTTTGCGTTGCGGGCGCGAAGGTAACCTCTTCCGTCATGGCTGGCCAGCCCTTACGGCTTGACTATGTTCGCACCCATGGGTACGGTCCTCTCACAGCTTGAAGACGCGAAGGTTCGCCGAAGGAAGCTGCTGGCCGTGCTCATCGACCCGGATTTCGGGCAGAACGAGGCCGTGCTGGAACGTACCGTGCAGAATGCCTGCATGGCCAAGGCTGATCTGCTGTTCGTGGGGGGCTCCCTGCTCACCTCGGCTTCCTTCGACCACTGCGTAAGCTTGGTCAAGCGCTGGAGCGACCGGCCGGTGGTGCTTTTCCCCGGCAGCCCGGCCCAATTGAGCGGCCACGCCGACGCCGTGCTCTTCCTTTCCCTCATCAGCGGCCGGAATCCCGAGTTGCTCATCGGCCACCACGTGACCGCCGCCCCGACCGTGCGCGCGCTGGGGATCGAGGCCATTCCCTCGGGCTACATGCTCGTGGATGGCGGCAAGCCGACCACCGTGAGCTACGTGAGCCAGACCGTGCCCATCCCACACGACAAGCCTGGCATCGCGGCGGCCACGGCCATCGCAGGGGAACTGCTGGGCCTGCGCACCATATACATGGACACGGGCAGCGGTGCCAAGCAGACCGTCAGCCCCGACATGATCTTGGCCGTTCGAAAAAGTGTGGACCTGCCCATCATCATCGGCGGGGGCATCCGCGATGCCGCCACGGCGAAGGTGCTCTGCGAGGCCGGAGCGGATGTGCTGGTGATGGGAACCGCCTTCGAAGAAGATCCCGAACTGATCTTCGCCATGAGCGAAGCGGTGCACGGGTAACCTCCTTCTTACGGACGTATCCACTTCACCCGCCCGCGATGGCTGCCCTGTTCCGAAGCCGTGATCACATATAAACCCGGGGGCCAAGCGGCCGCAGAAAGATCCATCCGGTCTGACCGCATGACCCACGTGCCCAGAATGCACCCTTGCATGTTCGTGGCACTGACCTGCCATGTTCCAGTTTCCCCTTTCCGCGCTAAAGTGATCAGCCCTTCCTCCGGACCGGTGGAGACACTCAGTTCCGGAACAACAGGAACCATCGCTTCCGTGCCGAGATGGATCAGGCAGTCGCCCGGTTCACCTGCGCCAGAGCCGAACTGCATGATGCCGTTCTCGCTCATGCAAGCCAACCAACTCGTACCGGATACGGATTCGCCCTGGCACGGATTGAACAGCCCGCCATCGCTACCGATGCCTTGTATCCAATACTGTTGGGGCCATCCCAATGAACCCAGAGGCCCAACACCGATGCGCTTGCGCTCCGTTCCCACAACCGTGACCGTGTCGACGCTCGACACCACCAACGAATCGTAGTAGAAGTGCTGGCTGTTGAACGGGATGGTATCGCCCACTTCGACATCGAAGTCATACAGCAGCGTTTCCCCTTCCGACCAATCGTCGAGAACGAACACCTGACCCTGCAGGTTGTCGCGGATGGCATAGAACGGCGGAAGGTCCAGGTGCTCATAGGCGACCCCGTCCACAACTGTGTCCGGTGCCGCGGGATCCAGTGCATAGCTCCATCCCATGTACGGATAACCCGGGCCCACCCAGAAACCATCCACCCATATCGCGGTTCCCTGCGGGAGCACGTGATACTGCGCGGATGCACTGGCGGTGAGCAGGGTGAAAACCCCCACCCTGAAAAGCGGTGCTATCATCATTGGGCGCATGGTCTCATCGAAGTTAGCCGGCTTTCGCATCTTCGTGGGCATGAGGCGGTGGTGGTGCAGATGTTTCCTCTTCACTGTTGCGCTCTTCTTCCTGCGCTTCTTCTGCCCCGCCCAGGCCGACTCCTTATGGACGGTCTGGAGGAACTCTTCGCTGCCTGATAGCGCCCGACTGAAGGCGATGGAGTCGCTTTCATGGAAGGCGGTGTTCGAGCGGCCCGATAGTGGCATCGTCCTGGCCAACATGCTGCTGGACCTCGCGCAGAAGAGCGGCTCACCGCTTTCCGTGTACAAGGCGCACGGCACACTCGCCGCAGGCTACAAGATGAAGAGCGACATACCCGTAGCGCTCGATCACTACGAGCAATGCCTCACCATCGCGCGTGCGCTGAAGGACCGTGGGCGCATGGCCAACACCTTCAGCAACATGAGCACGGTGTACAAGGACCTGGGTGACCAGCCCAAGGCCATCGACCTGTTGCAACAGAGCCTGCGCATCGACCAGGACCTTGGCAACAAGGAGGGCATGGCCGGCACGTACGTGAACATCGGGAACACCTACAAGCGACTGAACGAGCACGGCAAGGCGCTCGAGAACTATGAGCGCGGCGCGGCGCTCTACGCCGAGCTCGGCAACCTGAAGGGCCGCGCCATCGCCTTGGTGAGCATCGGCACGACGCACAGCGACCTCGGTGAGCGGGAGAAAGCCGTGGGCGAGCTCGAACTCGCCATCAACCTCTACCGGCAGGTCGGCAGCCGGCTGGACCGTGGCAAGGCGCACAACAACCTCGGACAGTTGCTGGGCCGCATGGGCCGTGTGAAGGACGCCTTCGCACACTTCGATAGCGCCCGTACCATCTTCATCGAGCTCAATGCGAAGGACCCGCTCTCGCGGAATCTCTATTACACCGGACAGGTGCTCCTGAAGCAGGGCCGGGCACAAGAAGCCATCAAGGCCTGCAAGCTCGGCCTAGCCATCGCGGACAGCTTGGGGCGGCCAGCGCTGGCGCAGCAGAAAGAATGCACCGACTGCCTGCTGCAAGCCTATGCCGAAGCGGGCGACTACCGCAGCGCGTTCACCGCCCAACGCAGCTACATCGAGCTCGGCGACTCGCTCGACAAGGTGAACAATGTGAAGGAAGTGATGCGCCTGGAACTGACCAACGCCTTCGAGCAGCAGCAGATCGCCGATAGCCTGGAGCAAGTGAAGGCGGACTTCGAGAAACAGCTCGACTACGACCGGCAACTGGCCCGAGAACGCACTCGGCGTGGTTTCCTCATCTTCTCCGTGGTGGTGGTAGTGGTCATTGCCGGGGCCCTGCTCGGCCGCCTGCGCTATACGAACCGCGCGAAGGATGCCATCGAACTGGAGAAGCAACGCAGCGATGACCTGTTGCACAACATCCTGCCCGAAGAGGTCGCCATGGAGCTCAAGGAGAAGGGCAGCGCGGAAGCACGGGTATTCTCGGTCGCGACCGTGCTGTTCACGGATTTCAAGGGCTTCACAGCCATGTCCGAACTGCTCAGCGCGGCCGACCTCGTCGCGGAGATCGACCACTGCTTCAAGGGCCTCGATGCCATCGTGGAGAAGCACGGCATCGAGAAGATCAAGACCATCGGCGACGCGTACATGGCGGCGGCGGGACTACCGGATCCGGAGCGCTCCACCGCTGCGGATATCGTGCTGGCCGCATTGGAGATGCGCGACCTCATCGCCCAGCGCCGCGCCGAACGCCTCCGTGAAGGCAAGCCCGCCTTCGAGATGCGCATCGGGCTGCACAGCGGGCCTGTGATCGCCGGCATCGTGGGCGTGAAGAAGTTCCAGTACGACATCTGGGGCGATACCGTGAACACAGCCGCGCGCATGGAAAGCAGTGGTGAGCCGAACCGCGTGAACATCAGCGCCACCACCCACGAACTGGTGAAGCACCTCGCCTGGCTGCGCTTCGAACCCCGCGGGCTCATCCACGCCAAGGGCAAAGGCGACCTCGAAATGTACTTCGTCGAGCGGGCGTAGGACCGGCTTCTGCTTATCGCACCAGGAGACGTTCCATGGTGACAGCCGTTCCTGCCGTGATGCGCACCAGGTAAACCCCGGTCGGCAGCGTACGGTCCTGGCGAACGACCGCCACTCCCTCCGAGGTCGTGTTGAACATCCGCGGCTCGCCTACGCGGCCCCCCGTGGCGTCGAAGACCTCCACGAACATCGGCTCCTCCTCGTCGTAGGCGCTCAGCGCCACATTGAAGCTGCCGTCAACGGAGGGGTTCGGGTAGATGGTGAACAAGGCGCCATCGTCCGCAGCCCAGCACCCGGCCACGCGGGGCTCCATCGCCGGTGTGTTCGCGATACGGATGTTGCACGACGTACCATAGTCGCAGTAGGTCACACCGTTGTCGAAGCTCGCACGTACCTGCACCATGTACGTACGTCCCTTCTTCAGCGGCAACGTTGTCCAGTTGGCCAGCAGTAGTGAGCGGCCCGCTACCGCGATGTTCCTCGAGTAGGCCGGTTGACCGGGGATGTTGGTAAAGCGGAACATGTACTTGTTCGCCCCCGGCACGGCGGTCGCGTGGATGGAGCTCGACCCGAGCACCAGGTTCATCGCACCGCAGGAAATCGCCGGATCCGCGGTCGTGGTCAGTTGCGACGGCATGCAGCCGTTCTCCGTTCCGGTCTGCGCCACTTTGCGGTACAGCGAACCGAACGCACCGCTGGCAACGGCCACATCCTGGCCCAGGCTCACCAATTTGGCGTAGCCGACCTCACGCGCATCGCCGAAGCCGTCCGACCCACTGTCATACACCTCGAAGTTGTAGCACTGATCCGCAGTGAGCGTCGCGAGCGTTTCGGTCAGCGTCCCGGCCTGTGAATACACGGGGCTCTGCACGACGGTCGCACCCAGGGCGTTCTTGATCTTCCAGCTCGTTTCACCCGGGTTGTCATCCGTCAGCACCTTCACTTGGACCAGGTAGCTGCCGGCATCGCCTTTCTCGTCCGTCATGGCGAACTGCTTGATATTCTCAGAAGCGCCCTGATCGGGTTGCCCGTTCACCGTGAGGATGCGGAACTCCAGGACATCGCCAGGAACCACGCCGGTCATGACCGGGAGGGCAGGCTGGCGAAAATCACCCGGAACGGCCGGAACACCCAGGATCCAATTGAACGTATTGTTGGCGATGCCGTTCTTCAACACATCGATGTCGCAGCTCGTCATCGTTTCACCACCGACGTTCTGTATCCGCAACACGGGCTGTACTGTGCCATCGCACGGGTAGCGCAGGCCCACGTAGGAGTCGATGCGCGAATCGTATTGATTGCCTTGGGCATGGACGGTGGTCGCAATGACAAGACCCAGGAAGGGGAGAGCAGCGGAGAGTGTGCGCATGGGGATCCGGATGGATGCACCAAAGTAAGGCCGTACCGGTCCGATCACACAATACCCACAATGGGTAACGTTCGTTCTACCCGGTCAGAAGCGCAGGGTCAGACCGGCGAGCAGGTTCACCGGGGCCTGCGGGTAGAGTCCGACCATCGACTGTCGGAGGCCACCGCTCACGTAGGCATACGACCAGCCGTTGCTCTCATACAGCTCGCTGAGCAGGTTGCGTACCGTTATGCTGAGGTCCAACGTCCGAACGCCTCGGATCTGAAGGAAGCTTGCGTGCAATCGCAGGTCATGCACCGTGTAGGCATCGAGCATCCGGTCGATGCTGGAGGTATTGTCCAGGTATTGCCGGTCCACGTGCTTGGTGAGCCAGGAGATGGTCGCGTTCCCCTGCGGACCGCCTTCCCAGATGCGGTACTCCAACTCTCCCCCGCCCACGATGTTCGGAGAGAAGGACAGGTCCCGTTCACCCAGGTCGAATACTTGTTGTCCGCCGTTGTCCCAATCGTCTATGAACTCCGTGAAGTCTTTCACCCGGCTGCGGCTGTAAGCGAAATTGCCTTTGAAGATGAACCGCCGGGACAATTGGAACGCGCCGCTCAACTCCACACCGGCGCGGTAGCTGCGCGGAACGTTCACGCGCAGGGCGGCACCGACGTCGTTCAATTCTCCGGTGAGCACCAGTTGGTCGGTGTAGTCCATGAAGTAACCGTTGATGCCATAAGCGGCGCGACCCGTGCGACGATCATACCCGAGCTCGTAGTCCACGAGCCGCTCGCTGCGCGCACGGTTCTTCGGCGTGCTCTCCACCAGATCGTCGCGGTTGGGTTCGCGATTGCCCACGGCGACGGAAGCGTAAGCCTTGCCTCCTTCGTGCATGCGCCACAACAGGCCGGCCTTCGGATTGAAGAACGTGTACTCCACGGTCTGGTCGATGTTCTCCAGGTCGTTGTCCAACCCGAGAAAGGAATACCCCACCCGACGCACTTGCGCATCGCCGAAGACGTCCACTTCGTCACTCACCGCATAGGTGAGCTTCGCGAACGCGTTCGCGTCCGTCTTGTCCGCATCATCATCGTAGTAGCGATCACGGATGTTCAGATCGCCTGCATAACGGGCCCAGATCACCTCCCCGAAATGATCGCAGCGGTAATCACTGTAGCTGCCTCCGAATACGAGCCTGTGCGCGCCGGACCTCACCTCCATGTTGGCGTTCGCCCCGGTGAGCGTGTTGTCCAGCCAGCGGCGGCGGATGATGTCGGTCGTCGTGATCGTGTCCCCATCGATCACCGCTGGCACGATGCCGTAGGTGGACAGGTCTTCGCCCTCCCGGTACTGTTCGAAATAGCCTGCACCGTTCACGCGGAACAACGTCACATTCAACGCGGAGTTCGCGCCCAGCTTCTGGTCGAACAGCAGTTGGTAGTGCGACTGGTCGTAGTTGTCCACCTCGTTCTCATAGGTGTAGGGATTGAACGTACGGTTGGTGTCGATCACCTCGCGCGGCACGCCGCCCCAGGCCTGATAGGTGACTTCCTTGCCCCGGAAATGGATGAAGCGCAGCGATCGCTTCGGTCCCATCCAGGCACCTTGGAGGAAATAGCTCTTCAGATCGGCGCTGGCGCGGTCCACATACCCGTCGCTGGTGATGGACGACAAGCGCACATCGAAACTGAAACGGTCCTGCAACAGTCCGGTGCCTGCGCTCACCGAATAGCGTTGCGTGTTGAACGAACCACCCGATACGGCCGCCTGTCCCCAGGCCTCGCGCTTCACGCTCGTGGTGCGCAGGTTCACGCTCGCGCCGAAAGCCGCCGGACCGTTCGTGCTGGTGCCCACACCGCGCTGCACTTCGATGTCCTCGGCGCTGGTCGCGAGGTCAGGAAGGTTCACCAGGAACGCCCCCTGACTTTCGGCGTCGTTGAACGGCACACCGTTCAGCGTGATGTTCGTGCGCGTGCCGTCCGTGCCCCGGATGCGCATGTAGGTGTAACCGATACCCGTACCGCCATCGCTCGTGCTCACCGTGTTCGGTTGGCGATCCAGAATGTACGGCAGGTCCACGCCCGTGTTCACTTTGGCTATGTCCTCCTTGGTCATCACGCTCTTCGCGAAGGGCGCACGGTCGCCGGAGCGAAGGACGCTCACTTCCACATCGCGCAGCAGATGCTCATCGGCCGTGAGCGCGAACGTCATCGCGTTGTCGCCGTCCGTCAGCGCGACCAATGTGTCCAGTGGGCGATAGCCGACCAGCGCGATACGTAGGTGCGCTTCTCCCGCCCGCAGTCCCGCCAGGGTGAAGCGTCCATGCGCATCCGCCTGCGCGCCGAAAGCACCATCACCCACGGTGGCCTGCGCGAAGGGAAGCCCTGCGCCCGAAGCATCATTCACTCGGACCACCAAACGTACCTGCGCATGCGCGCCATTTGTAGCGAACAGAACCGCCAGCGAAAGGATCCATCTGTTGAGCATATCCCCGTGTTCATGGTCCGCACGGGGCGTCCCCGACAGGTGGGGCTCTCATTCCCTTGGCGGCATTACCCGCCCAGGTTCTTCGGGTATGATCTCAGCCCATCTTTTGATGGACACCCCGTGTTGGACGGCGCGAAAGTAGAGCGGATCGTCCTTGACGCGACACATCCGGATGTTGTTGCCCGGGCACCCATGGCCAGGGCGCGCACGTCAATACACCGGAACCACAACAACCATGAAGAATTCGCTACTCCTTCTCACCCTGGGCCTCGCGACCGGTGTGAACGCACAACTCAACGTCGGCCTGAAAGCCCATTGGACCTTCAGCGGAGGCACCACCGATGCCAGCGGCAACGGACACGATGGAACGATCGTGGGCACAGTGACACCCGCCACTGACCGCGCCGGGAACGCAGGTTGCGCCGTCGCCTTCCTCGGGGATAGCAGCCACATCGATGTACCGTTCCACAGCGACTTCGACATCACGCCCACCGGTGCGTTCACGATGAGCCTCTGGTACCAGGGGGGCTCGCCGGAGATGGGCGATCTCGAGTGGATCTTCCGCAAGCGCAATACCCCGGGCTTCTACCACAGTTGGAACTACGCGCTGGCGCTGTACGATGTCAATCGTGGACTCTACTTCGGCGGGGACGACCAGAACCTTTGGTCCAATGTGATCCCCAACATCCCCGACCCCGACTGGCACAACCTGGTCGGCATCTACAGCAACGGCGTGCATCAGCTATGGCTTGACAATGTGCTGCAAGCTTCCGACTCCAACCAGACGCTCTTCATCAGCCAGTCCACGGAGGGGATCTCCATCGGGGAAACCTTTACTGGTATCGTGGACGACATCCGTTTCTACGACCGTGCCCTGAGCGCGAGCGAGGTGGGCCTGCTCTTCGCGGAAACGAGTTCGTGCGCGACCGACGTGGAGGAACTCGAAGCGTTCACCGTATCGATCGCGCCCAACCCGACCAGCGATGTGATCACGATCCGTGCGAACGATGTCCTGCCCGCGTACATGCGCGTCGTCGAACTCACCGACGCGACCGGTCGCCTGGTGCGTCGCTCAACGCTTCGTGCGAACGGAGTTGAGATGAATGTGCGTGACCTGCCCGAAGGACTCTACTTCCTGCGCATGGGTGCGGGTGAGGGAGCCCTGGTGAAAAAGGTGATCAAGGACTGACCCCTTCACCTCGGCCCGGAAGCGGGATCGGAGGGATCCGGTCCCGCTTCGTTTTTTTTGACCCGAACCGTTGACTGGTGGCCCGACGGGGTCGGAGGCGCCAGCAGGATGTATCGGCCCAGAACCAGCACAGCGATCCCCGAATGTGGTGATCTCCGCTCGGCCTACCCCTCGCTGCACATCTTCGCCGGATCCACCCACTTGTCGAAGTCCTCAGCGGTGACGTGTCCGAGCGCGAGCGCGGCCTGCTTCAGCGTGGTGCCTTCCTTGTGCGCCTTCTTAGCGATCTCCGCCGCCTTGTAGTAGCCGATATGCGGATTGAGACTGGTCACGAGCATCAGCGAGTTCTCGAGGTGGCGCTTGATCACGGCCGTGTTGGGCTCGATGCCATCGGCGCACTTGTCATTGAAGCTCACGCACGCGTCACCGAGCAGGCGACCGCTCAGCAGCACGTTCGCAGCGATGAGTGGCTTGAAGACGTTCAGTTCGAAGTGGCCCTGCATACCGCCGATGCTCACCGCCACGTCGTTACCGATGACCTGCGCGCAGACCATCGTCAGGGCTTCCGGCTGCGTGGGATTCACTTTGCCGGGCATGATGGAAGAGCCCGGCTCGTTGTCCGGAATGACCAACTCGCCGATGCCGCTGCGTGGACCGCTGCTGAGGATGCGGATGTCGTTGGCGATCTTCATCAGTGAAACAGCGAGGCGCTTGAAGGCACCGCTCAGTTCCACCATCGCATCGTGCGCGGCGAGGGACTCGAACTTGTTCGGCGCGGTGACGAAGGGCAGGCCTGTGAGCTCCGCGATCTTCTTCGCCACGAGCACACTGTAGCCCTTGGGCGCGTTGAGGCCCGTGCCCACGGCCGTGCCGCCGAGCGCCAGTTCACGCACCATCTCCAGCGCGTTGTGTACAGAACGAAGACCGTTGTCCAACTGCTGCACATAGCCGCTGAGCTCCTGGCCGAGCGTGAGCGGCGTGGCGTCCATGAAGTGCGTGCGGCCGGTCTTCACGATGCGCTCGAACGCCTTCGCCTTCTTGTCCAGCGTGTCGCGCAATCTCTTCACCCCCGGCACCGTGATCTCCACCGTCTGCTTGTAGGCAGCGATGTGCATGGCCGTCGGGTAGGTGTCGTTGCTGCTCTGGCTTTTGTTGACGTCATCGTTCGGGTTGAGCGCCTTCTGCTCGTCGGTGAGCTGGCCGCCCTGCAGCACGTGACCGCGGTAAGCGATCACCTCGTTCAGGTTCATGTTGCTCTGCGTGCCGCTGCCCGTCTGCCAGATCACCAGCGGGAACTGCTCATCGAGCTTGCCCTCCAGGATCTCGTCGCACACGCGGCCGATCAGGTCGCTCTTCTCCTTCGGCAACTTGCCCAGCTCCACGTTCGTGAGCGCGGCGGCCTTCTTCAGGTAAGCGAACGCACGGACGATCTCCAGCGGCATGCTCGCCGGCCGGCCGATCCTGAAGTTGTTCCTGCTGCGCTCGGTCTGCGCGCCCCAGTACTTGTCAGCGGGGACTTTCACCTCGCCCATCGTGTCCTTCTCGATCCGGTAGTCCATGGAATGGTTGTCGGTTGTCGGTTGTCAGTTGTCCAGCGTTGTGGTCGGCAGCCCGACAACCAACAACTGACAACCGACAACGCGCATTACACTTTCTGGCTCTGCCCGTGCATCATCAAGTACGCCTTCAGGAACTCGTCGATGTAACCGTTCAGCACGTCATCCACGTTGCTCGTCTCGTGCTCGGTGCGTACATCCTTCACCAGCTTGTAGGGCTGCAGCACGTAGTTGCGGATCTGGCTGCCCCACTCGATCTTCTTCTTGCCCGCCTCGATCACGTTGCGTTTCGCACGGCGGCGTTCCAGCTCCATCTCGTAGAGCTGTGACTTCAGCAATTGCAGCGCCTTGGTCTTGTTGTCCAGCTGGCTGCGCGTCTCCGTGTTCTCGATGATGATGCCGCTGGGCCCGTGGCGCAGGCGCACACCGGTCTCCACCTTGTTCACGTTCTGTCCGCCGGCACCACCGCTGCGGAACGTATCCCACGTGATGTCGCTCGGGTTGATGTCGATCTCGATCGTCTCGTCCACCAGCGGGTACACGTACACGCTCACGAAGCTCGTGTGGCGGCGCGCGTTGCTGTCGAACGGGCTGATGCGCACCAGGCGATGCACGCCGTTCTCGCTCTTCAGCATGCCGTAAGCGAAGTCGCCGTTCACCTCGATGGTGGCCTGCTTCACCCCCGCTCCCTCGCCGTCCTGGTAATCGAGCGACTTCACCTCGTAGCCGTTCTTCTTGGCCCACATCTGGTACATACGCAGCAGCATGCCCGCCCAGTCGCAGCTCTCGGTGCCTCCTGCACCGGCGGTGATCTGCACCACCGCGCTCAGCGGATCCTCCTCCGCGCTGAGCATGTTCTTGAACTCGAGCTCTTCCAGCACGGTGGAGGCCTTGGCGAACTGCGCTTCCATCTCCTCTTCGCTCACGTCCTTGGCCTTCCAGAAATCGAAGGTCACTTCGGTGTCGTCTACCTCGCGCTTCACGTTCTCGTAGAGCCCCACCCACCGCTTCAGCTCGCGGATCTTCTTCATAACCACTTGCGCCTTCTTCTGGTCGTTCCAGAACTCGGGATCGTGGGTGTATTTCTCCTCCTCCAGGATCTGCCCACGCTTCTCTTCCACGTCCAAGTAGCCTTTGAGGGCTTCGAGGCGCGTCTTCAGGTCGAGGATCTTTTCAATGGTGATCATGGGGGAATGCGTAACCGCAGAGAGCGCAGAGGGCGCGGAGAAATTCGCTCAGGTCTCCACACCCTTTTCAGCGGCCGCGAAAATACTTGTCAGGCAGACTTCATCGCATCCCCGATCAGGTCCGGTTCGAAGCCTCTTCCCATCAGGTACCGCTTCACGCGCTGCTCGCGCTCCCATTCATTGAGGCCCTTGGCCTTCGGCCGCAGCTTTTCCACCGCAGCGCTGAGGTAGGCCATGTACTCCTCGTCATCGATCGCCATCAACGCGTTCTTGATGCATGGCGCTGAGATCTTCTTAAGCCGCAGCGCCTCGCGGATCTTCACGCGGCCCCAGTCCTTCTGTCGGAACTTGCTCACGGCATAACCCTCGGCGAAGCGCTGTTCGTTCAGGAAGCCCTCGCCGATGAGCTGGCTGATGACCTGCTCGACCTCCTCCTGATGCAGCTCCCATGTGTAGAGCTTATCGCGCACCTGTTGATGGCAGCGCTCCTGCGCATCGCAGTAGCGGCGGGCTTTGGCGAGGACCTCAGGGGTTACCATTCATGGAATGACGGATCGCTTCGCGCCAAATGCGCGCTCGCGAATCATCAAAGAGGGATCTCCTTCCCCTCGCTGTCCTGGATCGAATAGTCCAGGTACTGGTGGCTGCCTTCGCCCACCACCTTCACGCTCTTCTTCCAGCGCCACCACCACTTCATACGGATGCTGGGCAGGCCCTTGGTGAAGTAGGCGGCCAGGAAGGGATGCACCTTGAGCGTGAGGCCGCTCATGTTCTTCTCGCCGTGCAGGTAGTTCAGCGCGTTCTCGATCTCGTCGATGATGAGCACGGGCGCGCTCACCTCGCCGGTGCCGCCGCAAGTGGGGCAGCTCTCGCTGGTGTCGATCTCCGTCTCCGGGCGCACGCGCTGGCGCGTCATCTCGATCACGCCGAAGCGCGAAGGCGGCAGGATGTTGTGCTTGGCCTTGTCGTCCTCCATCGCGTCCTTCAACGCCTTGTGCAGCAGCCGGCGGTTCTCCGGCTCGTACAGGTCGATGAAATCCACGCAGATGATGCCGCCCATGTCGCGCAGGCGCAGCAGGCGGGCGATCTCCTTCGCTGCCTCGATGTTGGTATCGAGCGCGTTCTTCTCCTGGTCCTGGTTGCCACCCTTGCGACCGCCGCTGTTCACGTCGATCACGTGCATGGCCTCGGTCTTCTCGATCACCAGGTACGCGCCGCTCGGTAGCATCACCTGTTTGCCGAAGGCCTGCTTGATCTGTTTGTTGACGAAGAAGTTGTCGAAGATGTCCAGTTTCCCCGTGTAGTGCTTGACGATGTTCTGCTTCTCCGGGGCGATCTTGGCCAGGGTCTCCTTCACCTCTTCGAACACCACCTCATCGTTCACGTGGATGTTCGTGAAGTCCTTGTTCAACACATCGCGCAGCACGGCGCTGGTGCGGTCGATCTCGCCGAGCACGCGCTTGGGCGGCATCGCGCTCTTCAGGTTGTGGAACATCACGTCCCACCGCTGTAGCAGGTTCTTAAGGTCCGCCTCCAGGTCCTCGCTCTTCTTGCCTTCGGCGTTGGTGCGCACGATCATGCCGAAGTTCTTCGGGCGGATCGAATGCATCAGCTCCTTCAGACGCTTGCGCTCGGGCTCGTCCACGATGCGGCTGCTGATGCTCACCTTGTTGATGAAGGGCACCAGCACCATGTAGCGCCCGGCGATGGTGACTTCCGCCGTCAGTCGTGGACCCTTCGTGCTGATGGGCTCCTTGGCGATCTGCACCAGCACGCTCTGGCTGGCGCTCAACACCTCACCCAGCTTCCCGTCCTTGTTGATGTCCGGGTCCAGCTTCCAATCCTCCAGCAGGGAGCTTTTCAGGTTGCCCTGCACCGCCGCCTTGGTGAACTTGAAGCTGTTCTTGTACTGCGGACCGAGGTCGTAGTAGTGGAGGAAGGCGTCCTTCTCGTGCCCCACGTCCACGAACGCGGCGTTCAGACCAGGAGCCACCTTGCGGATCTTCGCCAGGTAGATGTCGCCCACGGCGAAGCCCCGCTCGGTCTTCTGGCGATGCAGCTCCATGAGGAGCTTGTCGCGCATGACGGCGATGGCTACTTCGCCCCCGTGGGAGCGAATGATCAGGTCGACGCTCACGAAAAGATGTGTTGTGAGCATCCACTGGTTCCCGCACAGGCACTCCATGCCTTTCGGGACAAGCGGATGCGCGACGGCGGACCAGCGACCTCCGGAAGAGGTCACCACGTCACGCCATCACAACGATCCGGACTACCGGATCTTCTTCTTGTGACGGTTCTTCCGCAGGCGCTTCTTGCGCTTGTGGGTGGCCATCTTATGGCGCTTCCGCTTCTTACCGCAGGGCATGGTTACTTGTTCTTTTTCGTTCTCAGGTCAGTGAGGAAGCGGTCCGCTCCGTGGAGCAGGGCCGTATCCGTCACCAGTGTCTTGTAGGTCTCGATGGCCGCGATGGCCTTGTCCGTACTGTCCAGCGAACCGTAGGCCTGGCCCAGGAAGGCGTAGGCGTCCGGATAGCCTTTGGGGTCCAGGGCGATCACTTTCTTCAGGCGCTCCATGGACTTGTCGTACTGGCCGCTCTGCCAGCTGAGCATGGCCATGTGGTATTGGCCCTCCACGTTGTCCGGATGCTCGTCCGCGAACGTGCGCAGCTTCCTGATGGCCTCCATGGGGGGCTGGCCCTTCGCCATGGCGTCGTTCAATTCGCCGAGCAGGGCGTTCACTTGGGGGTCTTTGCTCGCAGGCGCCTCACCATGGGCGTCAGCACCTTCGGCATGGGGTGTGGAACCGCTGTTCGGATCCTCGCTCACGCGGGCACTCGATCCTGCGGCTTCAGCGGTGGCTTTCGGGGCGCGCGGCGCAAGGGACAACAGCAGCACGCATACCGCGGCACCGCCGATCATCATCCATTGTTTGCGCGCGAAGGCCATGCTTTATCCGGTCAAACGGGCTTCTGGCTCGCGTTCTTCACCTTGTCCACGAACACGTCGGCCGGCTTGAAGGCGGGCACGTTGTGGGCCGGGATGATGATCGTCGTGTTCTGCGCCAGCAAACGGCCCGTCTTCTGGGCGCGGTGCTTCACCAGGAAGCTACCGAACCCGCGCAGGTGCACGTCCTCGCCACCTTCCAGCTGGTTCTTCACCTCGTCCATGAACGCCTCCACCGTGGCCAGCACGATCGTGCGCTCGATACCCGTCTTCTTGCTGATGTTCCCGACAAGTTCCGCCTTCGTCATAGCCCTGGCTCCTTTATTTGGGGGCGCGAATATAGATGTCTAAGGCATTGAACAGCACATTGTTGATAGAGGGGGCGGTTGTCTGTTGTCGGTTGACGGTTGTCCGACTGGGTGGTAGGAGCTCTCAAGACGCTATCTGATGGGAACATCGGCAGCGCGACAACGGACAACGGACAACCGACAACCGGGAGCTACCTCCTGGTTTTCAGAAACTTTGCTGCCTTGGTACCGCGAGCACCATCGGTCCCTGCCCTGGCGCGCCACACAGGACCCCTACCGTATCTGGCTCAGCGAGGTCATCCTGCAGCAGACCCGTGTGGACCAGGGCCAGGCCTATTGGGAACGCTTCGTGCGGAAGTACCCGACGGTGAAGGACCTGGCCGCGGCCCCGGAGAGCGATGTGCTCAAGCTCTGGCAGGGCCTGGGCTACTACAGCCGGGCGCGCAACCTGCTCACCGCCGCCCAGCAGGTGGTCTCGAACTTCGGCGGCCGCTTCCCCGGCACCCATGCCGAACTGGTCCAACTGCAGGGCGTGGGCGACTACACCGCTTCAGCCATCGCCTCCATCTGCTTCGGCCAGCCGGATGCCGTGGTCGACGGTAACGTGTACCGGGTGCTCGCCCGTGTGTTCGACATCGATACACCCATCGACTCCACCCAGGGACGGAAGCGGTTCAAGGCCCTGGCCCAGGAACTCATCCCTGCCGACCACCCTGGCGACCACAACCAGGCCATCATGGAACTCGGGGCCACGGTCTGCACACCGAAGAACTACGACTGCCTCCTCTGCCCGCTCCAACCCAAATGCGTCGCCTTCGCCGCGGGCCGCATCGATGAGCTGCCGGTGAAGGCTGGCGTCACCAAGACCCGCGACCGCTACTTCAACTACTTGCACATCCGCAATGGCCAGGAGCTCTATTTGCGACAGCGCATCGGCAAGGACATCTGGCAGGGGCTCTGGGAGCTTCCGTTGGTGGAAAGCGACGGACCGCTCAACGCACAGCAACTTCTCGCCCGGCTCGGCAAAGGTTGGCAGGTACGCGCACAGGGGGAAGAAATGAAACACGTGCTCAGCCACCAGGTGATCCGCGCCGTGTTCTGGGAGGTGCGCCCGCCGAGGAGCTTCAAGATGCCTCGCGATTGGCGGATGGTCGATGACCAGAAACTCCATATGCTCGCCGTCCCGAGGCTCATCGAGCGGTGGCTTGGGGGGCGCTAGCGCGTGTTGTCGGTTGGCGGCTGTTGGTAGTCAGGCTGCCGACTGAGCTGTCAGGTGCAGGCCAGGAGGCGCCTAACACCACGCCTGACAACCAACAGCCGCCAACCGAGAACCAAACACGGTGCGCTCGGTGTGGATGCCGCGGTCCGCTGCTTCGCGAAAGCGCTGGCTTCAGGCCCGGAAAAGGTGCGTGCGGAAAACGGGCCGCAAGAGGCGCTTGCGTTTCGGGCGTCCATCCGGCGCGGGACCGGTCACGGGTTCGAGATGGTCGTTCGGGTTGGGGCGTATCGTGTTCGTTTCCATGGCCTGTTCCGGGTTTGGACTCCTCATTACCAAACCCGAAGCCAGGCGGAATTGAGCGTGGAAGGTGACCGTGCGCGAGTTCTCTTTTCCCCAACCGTGCGGAACGCGTGCGGTACTATGCCGCATCCCGTTCATCCCTGCGATCGCACCGCCCGCACCGGGGAAGGGCCTTTCGGCACGGGCGAAGCAACGTTCGCGCGTTGGCGCAGCGTCTTCATGCTGGTTCCGAAAACCAAGCAAAGCCAGGCGTGTCCGGGCTTTCAGAAGCGAATAATTCACACGGGCATCGCATGGCCTTCTTACCCAAGGGCGTGCTTTGCCGCAAGAACGAGCGAACGATGAATACCCTGATCCGCCGCAACAGCGGCAACCTGCTGGCCTACGCCCTCCTCTTCGCCCTGGCGGTGATCGCCAGCTTCGCGTCGATGATCCGCTAAGGCGGCCCGTTACAGCAAGCCCAGCTTGCGCAATGCGCGAATGCTCTCCTGTGCGCCGGTGTGCAGGATGAAGGCGCCCCCCGCCGCTTCCCAGGCCTCTGCGTATTTGTCCTGATCGTCCACGAGCACGTCCTCGGGCTCGCAATAGGTGCTCTTCTTCCGGGCCAACGTGGTGATCACCTGCACGCCGGGAAAATGCCGCTCAGCCCATGAGCGCTTCTGAGGCTCGGCCCATTTGCCCACCGGCAACCCGGTGAGGATGATGGGGTCCAGATGCTTCACAGCCTCATAAAGCTCCAGCGCGTCCGGTAGCAGGTGCAAACCGCCGTAGAAATCGGAGGCCTTCGCCAGCCGCGCCCAGAAGCCGCCGGGGCCGTACTTCTCCTGATAGTCCTTGGCGGGCATGCGCAGCAGCTCGTGCGCGCCGCGCTCGAAGTCGGCCAGAACACCGTCGCAATCGAGATACAGTTGAGGCATCGGGGGAAAGGTAGAGTGGGCGGTTGTTCGTTGTTGGTTGTTGGTTGTCGGTCGGGTTGGCGGTGGGTGGCATTTCCAAACTGTCTTCTTGGGGATCCTGGCAGCTCGACGAACGAACGCGGCTGGAACGGATATCGGTTACCTTGCCTATCCGAGACCCCGGCCCATGAAGACCACCGCAGTGATCGTGGACGATGAGGAGCGCGCGCGCAAGGCCCTGATCAGCTTGGTGGCAAGCGAGCTGCCGCACTTGGAACTCTTGGGCATCGCGGACGGTCTGGAGTCCGGCATTGAGCTCGTGACGACCCAGCGACCGGTCATTCTCTTCCTCGACATCGAGTTGGGCGACCGCACGGGATTTGAACTGCTGGAGGCGCTCGGTGCCGACCGGCCGCACGTGATCTTCACCACCGCACATGAAGGCTACGCGGTGAAGGCCATCCGCTTCAGCGCGCTGGACTATCTGTTGAAGCCTATTGAGCCTGGCGAACTGGTCATCGCCGTGGGCAAGGCCATAGGGGCCTCCCGCATGCCGCAACAGCAGAACCAGTTCGCCGCGCTGCTGCAGAACCTGGACCAGCCCAAAGCGCCCGTGAAGCGGCTGGCGCTGCCGGTGGCCGAAGGACTGACCATGGTGGACGTACAGGACATCCTCTATTGCCAGAGCGATGGGCACTTCACCACCGTGAGCCTGCACGACAAGAAACCCGTGGTGATCAACCGCAACATCGGGCAGTTGGAAGACCTGCTGAGGCCGGAGGAGTTCGTGCGCGTGCACCATTCCCACTTCGTGGCGCTGCGCCATGTGAGCCGCTACGTGAAGGGCGACGGCGGCGAAGTGATCATGAGCGATGGCACCCGACTGGAAGTGAGCAAGCGCAAGAAGGCCGATCTGATGGCCCGCCTCGGCCGCACCTGAGCCTTTTCCACCACTTGTTGGCCATACCCGCCACTTGCTCATCGGCGGATGTCGCGTCGCGTGCAACCCGGTTGTTTCGCCCTCAACAACGAACAACACAACCAAACCAAACGCTTACGCACCATGAATGCCAAGAACATCCTCCGAAACATCGCCTTCGTCACCCTCGCCCTCGGCGCCAACCTGGGCAGCTTTGCCCAGAACGGTATGAGTGCCGCACCCGCTGCGGAAGAAAAACTACCCGCCGGCACCACCGTGGTGATGGAAACCCTCAACGAGCTCTCCAGTGGCAATATGAGCGTGGGCATGACCGTGCCCCTGCGCGTGAAGTACGACGTGATCGTGAAGGGCAAGGTGCTCATCAAAGGCGGCGCGATGGCCAGCGGTCAGGTCACCAGCTTGGAGCAGCGCGGCGGCATGGGCAAGAAGGGCTCCTTCACCATGCGCCCGACCGTGGCCCAGGCCGTGGACGGCCAGATGATCGTGCTGACGAACGGTGGCGCCAGTATGGCTGGCGAAGGCAAGACCGGAAGTTCGGTAGCGCTTGCCGCCGTGGTGAGCCCGCTCTTCCTGCTGAAGAAAGGCAAGGACGCCACACTGCCTCCCGGTTACGAGATGCAAGGCACCGTGGCCAATGCCGCCGATGTATCGCTGGCAGGACTCTAAGAACATTCCAATATGCAGGCGGGGAGTTCCGGGGGACCGGGGCTCCCCGCTCGCTTTTAGCAGCTTCTTCACGCAAACCGGCGACACACCCGGACCACTTGCGCGGCGAGATCCGCCGCCGGCTCAATAAGTCCGGCCAACGGATCGGCGCCACCGATCAGGGCATGCGCCTTGCCGACAGCCCGCCGTGCATGAACAGAACAATGGAGCGATGAATGTCCGGGTTTCCACGTATTCCAGCAAAGGCCCGATCCAGGTTCGTTCGCGCCACATTGACCGATCATCCCTCAAACACTCATAAACAACATCTGCCATGAGAACCTTCCTGACCATTGCCACAGTGCTGCCACTCCTCACCACGCCGAACCCGCTACACGCGCAGGCCGGTGCACCGGACCTCGATTTCGCCGGGGATGGCATCCAAGCCATCGATCTTTCCGAGGCCACCCGCTACGACATGATCGCCGATGCCGTGCCCCTGCCTGACGGGCGCATCCTCACCGTTGGTGCCGCCGAGCCGATAGATGAATTCCGGGACCTGTGCGTGGCCACCTTCCTGCCCGACGGCACGCTCCAACATCGCGGGCTCTTCGACTTCTCCCCCGGCATCTTCAACATCACCGCGATGGCCGCAGCGCGGGCGATGGTCGACGGTGAGGAGCGGTACTATGTGCTGTGCAAGCGCGAGATCAGCGGTTACCAGCAGCTCAACGTGGTGCGCCTGGATGCGGATCTCGCACTCGATCCGCTGTGGGACGGGGACGGATCAGCGGTCATCTACTTCAACGCGGACGAGATGAGCCTGCCGTGCGAGCCCAGGGACATCGCTGTGCAACCTGACGGCAAGGTGGTCGTGGCCGGATCCTTCAATGGTGTCATCGCTCTTGCCCGCTTCACCGCAGCGGGCGAACTGGACAACTCCTTTTCGTTCGATGGCAAGGTGATCACGGACCTGCCCGACTACACCGAGGAGATCGCGAACGCCCTGGCCATCACGCCGACCGGCGACATCCTGATCGCGGGCAACATCACCACCGACGGCACGCCCACCTCCGCAGGTTTCGTAGCACGCTACTCCCCCGACGGGAGCTTCGATGCGAGCTTCGGTGATAACGGCATGCGGTTCATCACCTATGGCTCCGGCGTGGAAGCGCTGGGCAATGCCCGCGTGAACGCCATGCTCGTGCAGGTCGATGGCCGCATCGTGCTGGCCGGCAGTTCCACGACCACGGACGGAAGCGATACCGATTTCGGCATCGCTCGCCTCATGCCCGATGGCGCGTTCGACAACGAATTCAGTTCGGACGGCAAGGTCCGCATGAACTTCCCGGCCGATGAGACTTTCAACGCTGACCACGCCCGCGCCATAGCCATCGACGCCACCGGCAAGCTCACCATCGCCGGCAACATGACCACCGGGATCGGTGAGCTGGGGCTCGTCCGACTGCACATCGATGGCAGCCTCGACCAGGGCTTCGGATCCAACGGCATGGTCGTAACGGACCAAGGCACGGCCGCCTGCACGGTGAAAGCATTGTTCATCGACGTGCAGCAGCGCATCGTGGTCGGAGGAGGCCTGCGAATGCCCAGCACCGACCCCCAGTACGACTCGTTCCTGCAACGCTTCCTCGGGTTGACCGAAGGACTCCCGGAGCTGACGGCCGCTGCGGCTGATGTGACGGTCTTCCCCAATCCCATGGCCGGACAGGTCACGCTACGCTACTCGCTGGGCGAGGCCGCACACATGAGCATCACCCTTCACGACACGCAAGGACGCGAGGTGTACCAAGTGATGCGCGGCCGACGGATACCGGCCGGCACCCATCAACAACTGATGGACATCCCGGCCTCGCTCGCTCCGGGCAACTACCTTCTGCTGCTCTCGACCGCCCAGGGAAAAACCGCCGTACGCGTGACCATCTGATCCAACCGGGCGGAGGCGGTCCATTCCGCCTCCGCCCATCCATAGCACCATCCACCTATAAATACCTCATCGATCATGTCATCCCACAAGACCCAGGTCCTCAACGCCGACCTTACCGGACACAACCGGACCTTCCGTACCTATATCGAAATGCGCGCACTTTGCGAAGCATTCGCCAAGGCCAAGGCCGTCTCCGGTAACGTGTTCAGCACGGGAAGTTCTGACTATTGGGCCGAGATGCGCACCAAGGTGGAGAACAACAAGCGCAGCGAACTGCGGAAGGTCTACGAGAAAGAGGTCCGCCAGAAGCTCACCGCCATCCTCAATGAACTGCCCAAGCAGGGCTTCGCGCCCTACATCAAGTATCTGGTGGACACGAACGATCGCGCACTGAAGTATCGCCGCGACCTGGATAGCATGATCCAGGAAGAAATGGACTACGCCCGCCGCAACGAGAAGCTGTTCGGCATCCTGGGCCGCGCGGCTGTGATCACCAAACTGGCCGCCGATGTCACCCTCACCATCCTGGGCGCTGCGGCACCGTTCGTGGGTTCGCTGCTCATCGGTCTGGGGTATTCCGGTGCGCAGGACGCTATCAAGAACGTGGAAGCCTCGAAGAATGCCGATGTGTGGGTGTTCCAGGACACCAAGAAGACCTTCATCATAACCGTTGGCGAGAAAGCCTTGCAGAAAGGAATGGAACTGGACAAAGGGGCGGAGAAGATCCTCGGCGTTCCGTTTATGATCGAATCCATCGTCTCCGCGCTGATCAGCGCCAGCGATGACTGGAAGAAATTCCAGTGAGCCGGATCGATATCAAACACACGAACGATATTTGTTAGAGAGCCAACACCACTCTTCTCCCATGCGCATCGCACAAGCACTTCTTACGATCACCCTGCCGCTCCACCTGACAGCAGCCGTCCCCTCAACCGAAGGATCCATCGTCTTCACGAAGAACAGAGGACAAGTCAGTGATCAGTTCCAGCGTCCAAGACCTGATGTCCAGTACTATGGGGAGCAGGCGGGAATAGCCTATCACTTCACTGATGACGGTGTCAGTTATCAGATCAACAAGGCCTCGTCATGGAGGCCCTCGGATGTCTTTGGTGACCCGGCCACCTCTGGCGTCGATCATTTTCCCGATCTCATCCGCTCTCATCGGATAGACATCACCTGGCCCGGGTCGGATACGCGCACATCTTGGATCGGCGCGGATGAGAAGCACGGTCGTACCAACTACTATCTCGCTTCCTGCCCGAGCGGTGTCACGGACGTTCGGTCATACGGGGAGGTCATCCGGAAGTCCATCTTCCCGGGGATCGACGTCCGGTACTATACGCTGCATGGGGTACTGAAGTACGATTATCTCGTTTCGGCCGGGGCCCGGATCGCTGACATCGCGATTGCGTTCGCTGGAGCCGATGTACGACTCCTTCCCGATGGAAAGGTGCACTTGTGTACCCCTATCAATACCATTGTGGAAGAAGCTCCAGTAGCATTCCAGGATGGGAAGCAGCTCGGATGTACATGGACCTTGAACAACGGCGTACTCGGATTCCATGTGACCGGCAACGATCCCGGCAGATCACTGGTCATCGACCCGGCTGTGCGACTTGGGGCCACGTTCGTCGGTGACGCTGCTTCCGAAGAGATCCACGCTATACAACCGTTGAACGGGTCGGACCTGATGATCGCAGGAACCTGCACGGGCGCAAGCACGATCGCCACGAGCGGGACCTTCGACAACACGTTCAACGCCTCGCGCGACGGTTTTGTAGCCCGTATGCAAGGCCACGAGGATCGTCTTTGGGGCACCTATTTCGGGGGGAGTGGCATTGATAATGTCTATGATATGACTCAACGTACCAATGACCGCTCCATCGTAGTCGGTTCAACGACCTCAAGCAGTGGGATCGCGAGTGCGGCTGCACTCCAAAATACCCTTTCCGGTACCCGCGACGCCTTTGTCGTGATGTTCGACAACAGCAACGGTCAAAGGACCTATGGCACCTATTTTGGCGGACCTGGGGAAGACGGTGCATTCGGCGTCATCGGTGATGAGGATGACAACCTGATGTTGGTGGGGTCCACGGCTTCAGCCACAGGTATCGCCACGAGCGGTTCCTTCACCACGACTCTGCCGCTGGTCCCTGCCGGCTTTCTTGCAAAAATGGACGCGAGCGGCAGCCTGACGTGGTCAACGTACGTCGCCGGACCGATGCATGGCGTCGATGTTGATGAGCAAGGTCGGATCGCGATCGCCGGAGGCACGACATCCACTACGGACATCAGTACCCTGGGTGTCCATCAAACCGATTACAGCGTGCATGAAGGCACCCTGACCGGCGATGGTTGTATCATGCTCTTCTCACCTCAAGGCAACCGAATCCTTGGTACTTATTTCGGAGGGAATCGCACAGACCTGCTTCGTGACATCGACTTCAGTCCTATCGACGGATGCATCATCGTGTGCGGCACCACGACCTCGTCGGACCTTGAAACGCTTGGGTTCGGGGCCCATACGGAGGATGGCCTGTATCAAGGGGACGGACTTGTTGGCAAATTCGACCTGACCGGACAGCGTATATGGTCGCGCTATGTCGGGGGTCACGAAAGCACCACAACCGCATATTCCTGTGCGGTTGATATCGGTGGCAACGTTTTCATCGCGGGCGACGCGAATGGTGGATGGTGGGCAGATGGGGATTGCGTAACTACCACGGATGCGTTTCAACTGACCACCGGCGCCGGGGGCCATTCAGCCTATTTCACACGTTTGGCGCCGAATGGGGAACGGATCTACGGCACCTACCACAGCGGTGAGCAACAGGACTACCTCTATTCGATTGCGGTGACGACGAGCGGACTGGTCTATATCGCCGGAAAGACACAAAGCACGGACAACATCGCTAGCTCGGGGGCATGGGACGATACCAACCAGGACGACCTGAGCGATGATGGTTTCTACGCCTACTTCTGCACCACACCGGAGGTTTCCATTGTTTCGACTGATCCGACCTGTTTCGGATCCAATGATGGCACAGCCACGGCGATACCGGTGGATATGGGTACGTCCACCCAGTTCGACTGGACACCGCAGGTTACCGGGAGCGGAGCTTCCGTCACAGGTCTCGTTGCCGGCATAACCTATCAGGTCACGATAACCACCGCATCTGGCACTTGCGCTGGCAGCGACACGGCGACCGTCATGCTTTCGCAACCCACACCTATCCAAGCCACTGTGGTCTCGGTCGACTCTATTGATTGCGCGGGCAACGCCACTGGGGCCGTTGACCTGGAGGTAACAGGTGGCACACCCGACTACGCCTATGGATGGAGCAATGGCTTTGACCAGCAGGATCCCGGTGAACTTGCCGAAGGAAACTATTCCGTAACTATCACGGACGCCCATGGTTGCGAAGCGTCCATCGATGTCGCGATTGGTGCGCCGGAGGACCTTTCCATTACAGCCGAAGTGACCGACGAGGTTTCAGGCAACGATGGAGCGATCGTACTCTCTGTTTCCGGTGGAACGCCCGGATACACATATGACTGGTCGAACGATAGTACGACCGCCGACCTGACAGGTCTCGAAGGTGGCGTCTACACGGTGCATGTGACCGACCAGAACGGATGCGAGGATTCTTTGCAGGTGCAGGTGGGGTCCAGTGTTGGGCTAGCTGACATCGGGGCTGGCACAAGGTGGTCGGTCGCTTTCGACCCATCCGCACAGGCCATCGTCATTCTAGGCGTGGCCCAGACCGCTCGTGTGGATGTGATGGACGCATGCGGCCGCTTGATGGAAAGCCATGTCACCAACGGGATCAGCATGTCGATCCCTACGGCGCATTTTGCTTCGGGCATCTATCTGGTGCGGTCCCATGCTGATCCAGAAGCACACATCCGACGCGTTCTGGTCTACAGATAGTCTGATAGCCCGAACATTACATCGCCATCATCATGCATATCACCCTCCCAACAGCCAGCCTCCTGGTCCTGCACCTCTTCGCGTGTGGAAACCCTTCTTCCATTGAACATGGCCAAGCCCAAGCTGAAACTACGGCTGACAGCAAGGATAGCTCACAAGACCTGGCCGATCCGGGGACCTCGACGGACCAGTCAACTGTTCCAGAAATACCCGGCAAGCAATATTTCGCGGTGATCTCTTCCTACATGACCGTTCCGGAAGGCATGACAGCCAGCGTGGACCAGGCCACGGTAAACTTGACCCGGTCTGATGGCCACTTGCGCATGAACTTCGGATGGTACACCGACCTGGCCACCACGTTCAAGCAGATGACCTCCGGCGGCATCGACCTGGGCACACAGAAGCTGGGCAGCAATGGTGCAACCGAGGACGTGGGCCAGGGCCGCACGGCGTTCGTCTCCATGCTCATGAACAAGTCCGACCTGCGGCTCGCGGAGGCACGGTACCATATTTCGGAGCCGGTGGAGGAACGCGGGTCGTTCCTCGGCTTCGTGGCCATCGATCAGGAGGACGATGCCTTCTTCGAGCAGGCCAAGCGCGAGCTGCTCGCGGTGATGAACTCCGTGGAACACATCTCGGCGGCAGAAGCGGCAACGCGCGCAGCGGAGGAAAAGGGCCGCATGCAGCGGAAGTGGCAGGAGGACCTCGCCGCTATCAACTTCCGCAAACGCACGCCGGAAGAAGAGGATTACCGCCAGGCACTCAAGGGCAAGGCCCTGGTGAAGATGAAAAGCGAAAGCAATTCCTCTTCTTTTGGAACGGACTACTTCTACTCTACCGAGCGCTTCGAACTGTGCGTATCAGGCCAGGGCGAATACTCCTACTCCAGCAGCACGCGGATCAACGGCATGAACACGGAGAACGACGGTACTCGTTACGAGACCGGGACAATGAGCGGCAACAGTAAGGACCACATGCGCGGACAGTGGGATGTGAGCCGCGACGACACCGGCTTCTTCCTCGAGATCCATACCGGCAGCGATGCCCCAGGGAGCTGGCGCATCCGGACCAACGGGAATGATGGGTTCATCGTCGGGGGCAAGAAGTTCTGGGTGGCCGGCCCCGATAGCGAACACGGACCCAGTTGCGAATAGCGACCAAACCATCCGCAGCGCCTCGCTTCCGTAGACCCGATGATCATAGCTGAACCGGTCTCCATTGAGCCGGCCTATCTTCGTCTCGCCTTTCCATTCCCATTCCCAACCAGCCATGAGCGGCGTGAACAAAGTGATCCTGATCGGCAACCTCGGCGCCGACCCCGAGATCCGGCATCTGCAGAACGACGTCAGCGTCGCCAACTTCCGTATCGCCACGAGCGAGACGTTCAAAGACAAGAACACCGGCGAGAAACGCGAACAGACCGAGTGGCACAGCATCGTGGCCTGGAGAGGCCTGGCGGTCATCGCCGAGAAGTACCTGAAGAAAGGCAGCAAGGTGTACGTGGAGGGCAAGTTGCGCACGCGCAAATGGGAGAAGGACGGCATCGAGCGGTATACCACGGAGATCATGGCCGATGAGATGACGTTGCTGGACCGCCCGAGCGGACAGGGGCAGCCGCAGGCCCAAGGGCAGGCGACCGCTCCACCGGCACGCGCCTCGGCACCGGCTACCCCGGGTGAGGACCTCGACGACCTGCCCTTCTGAGCCTTCGGCCAGCCCACCAGCCTCTTTTCTGATTGTCCGGTCTTTCCATCTCCCCCCCGCCCCTTCTCGCCTTCGGTGAGATGGGCGCATCGACCATCATCGCCATCTCGGTGATCATATTGCTGCTTTTCGCTTCGGCATGCATGAGCGCCAGCGAGGTGGCGATGTTCTCCCTCAGCCCGACACAATTGCGCGACCTGAAGGAGCGCGGAGGGGCCAGCGGTCAACGCGTTCTGGACCTGCTGGCCAAGCCGCGCCGATTGCTGGCCACGATCCTGGTGCTGAACAACTTCGCGCTGGTGGGCATCACCGTGCTCTCCACCATCGTGATGACCGGGCTGTTCGATTTCCAGCACATGCCGGACTACCTCGTGTTCATCATCCAGGTCGTCGCCGTCACCTTCATCATGCTCCTCCTAGGCGAAGTGATCCCCAAAGTGTACGCCACGGGACATGCCATGCGCGTGGCCCAGTGGATGAGCGGCCCCCTGGTGACGTTGCGCACGGTGGTGAGCCCGATCAACGAGGCGCTCATCCGCAGCACGTCATTCATCGAGAAGCGCTACCGCAAGCGTGGGGCACAGAACATCGGCGTGGATGCGCTCGGGCACGCCCTCGAACTCACGAAGGACGCGAGCACCACGGCCGGCGAACAGAAGATCCTGCGCGGCATCGTGAAGTTCGGCGCCATCGAGACGCGTCAGGTGATGCGGCCGCGCATGGAAGTGGTCGCCTTCGACAAGGAACTCACCTTTCCTGAGCTCCTCGCGTCCATCGTGGAGAGCGGCTTCTCCCGCGTGCCGGTCTACGAGGGCACCTTGGACAAGGTGATCGGCGTACTCCACATCAAAGACGTGCTGCCACACATCGACGCATCGGACTTCGCCTGGTTGGAACTGATCCGTGACCCCTACTTCATTCCCGAGACGAAAAAGCTCGATGCGCTGCTGAAGGAGTTCCAGAGCAAGAAGGTCCACCTCGCGGTGGTCGTCGATGAGTATGGCGGGACCAGCGGGATCATCACCCTGGAGGACGTGATCGAGGAGATCGTCGGTGACATCACGGACGAGTATGACGATGAGGACCTCATCTACAGCAAGCTGGATGACCGCACCTACGTGTTCGAAGGACGCGCACCGCTGAACGATGTGTACCGCGTGCTCGGGATAGATACGCTCACGGACGGCTCCGGCGGCAAGCAGGTGTTCGAGGACAACAAAGGAGACAGCGGAACGCTCGGTGGTTTCATCCTGGAGCTCACTGGTCGCATCCCACAGAAAGGTGAACAGGTGGCGCTGCGCCAGTTCCTCTTCACCATCGAAAGCGCCGACGACAAACGCGTGCGCCGCGTGAAGGTGCATATGCGCGATGAGCGGAAGAAGTGAAATGCCGTTGTCGGTGGCCGGTTGTCTGTTGTCGGCGCTGACCGATCGTAGCCGGTACATTCCCCTGGTCGTCGCGCTGTTGCTTTCCTCGTGCGGCGATGAGCCCATCCCGAAGCCACGCGGCTATCCGCGGCTGGATCTGCCGGAGCAAGCGTATGCGGAATGGAGCGGTGCCTGCCCGTTCGTCGCGGAGGTGCCCTCCTATGCGTTGATGCTCGAGAAGCCGGGCACCACGGCGGCCATCGCCGACACGGCCTGCTACCTCACCATGCGGTTCCCGCGCCAGCACGCCAATGTGTTCCTCACCTGCAGGAAGATAGAGGGGGATCTGCGCAGGCTGATCGAGGATGCGCACGCCTTCAAGGATAAGCACGAGGCGATGGCGGCACGCATCCGCACGGAGCGCGTGGAACGCGACAGCGCCCGGGTCTTCGGAACCCTGTTCGACGTGGAAGGCAATGTGGCCAGCCCGATGGTCTTCTACCTCACCGACAGTACCACGCGCTTCCTCTATGGCTCGCTCTACTTCGACGCACGCCCCAACGCGGATTCACTGGAACCGGTGACCAAGCGCATCCGGGAGGACCTGCGGCACTTCAGCGCTACCCTGCGGTGGGATCCTCCGCCAGGCTTCCTGAAGATCGGGCCTTGTCAGCAGCCTCCGCTCTGAGGTGCTCAAGCGTGGGCGGCACGTACCTCCCTCCCGGTGCGGTGCATCACGTTCAGCAGCGCCGCGAGCAGTAGCACCGCGCCGAACTGGTGCAGCACGCCCAACACGATGGGCACCTGATAGATGAGCGTGACGATGCCGAGCGTGAACTGGAGGATCACCGCACCGAACAACCACCTGTCCGCCCCATGCAGTGCGGTGTTCCTCCGTTCCCGGTAGGCAAAGACGATGAACGCGATCGCCACCAACCACGCCAGGTTCCGGTGGATGAACTGCACGCCCTCCTTGTGATCGACGAAGTCAAGGGCTGTGCCGGTGTAGTTCAGCGCCTGTTCGGAGAGGAAATGTCCGTTCATCAGTGGCCAGGTATTCGACACGCGGCCGGCATCGAGACCAGCCGTGAACGCACCATAGACGATCTGCACCGTGAGCAGCACCATCAGCCATCGCGCCCATTTTGCCGTTCCCGTGCCATCGCCTGACAAGGCACGCTGGTCACGGCGCAGATCGAATACAGTCCACAGCACGAGTGCGAACACGGTGAACGCCGCGCATAAGTGAATGGCGAGGCGGTAGTGGCTCACGTCCGTGTTCCTCTCCAGTCCGCTCACCACCATGAACCAGCCGAGGCCGGCCACGACAGCGCCTCCCAACAGGATCCACCACGCGCGCCGCCCGAGCCAGCCGTTCAACAGTCCGCGACGCCGGAAGAGGATGAAGGGCACGATGAACACGATGCCCATCAAGCGGCCCCAATTGCGGTGCAGCCACTCCCAGAAGAAGATGCGCTTGAAGCCCGCCAGGTCCATGCCCTGGTTGAGCAACTTGTACTCCGGTATCTGCTGATACTTCTCGAATTCGGCCTGCCAGGCTACTTCGCTCATCGGTGGCAGGGCGCCTGAAACGGGTTTCCATTCCGTGATGCTCAGGCCACTCTCGGTGAGGCGCGTGATGCCACCGATGGCCACCATGCACGCGATCATCACGCAGCCCGTGAGCAGCCAGATGACAACGTGGCGCCGCGATCGTTCCTTCTCCATCCGGTCCGCGAAACTACCGGTGGGCCTTCCACACATGTCATGGAATGCCAAGGTCTGCGCGATTCCGGGTCAAGCCCGGAATGACAACCTGCTTGACGATGTGGCAAAAAAAAGGGGCCGCAGCCCCTTTCTCAATTCGGGCCCGCGATCCGCTCAGATGCGCACCAGACGTTGCAACAGCGCCACGATGCTGGGCAGCGCCACGCTCTCCAAGGAGGCATTCACTTGCGCGCCTTCGGAGCCTTCCGCAGGCGCATCGCTCGCGCCCTGTTTCAGCACCTGTTTGGTGATGCCCACGGACACCACCTTGTAGTCGCCGTTGTGTATGGCCTGCACGGCCTTCACCATGTCCGCATCGTTCACTTGGGCGGGGTCGTAAGTGACCACCACATGGTTGGTCTTGCCTGCCTCGGTGAAGTTCACCTCCGTGCCGCTCACACCGGGCAATTTGGCCAGCGCACTCTTGATGGTACTGCCGCAGCCCATGGCGCACGTCATGCCGTCGATGCTCAGGTCGGCCATCGTCACGGGCGTGCCGCTGGCGATGGTCACCTCGTTCACCGTACGGGCTGCGTCATCAGCCGTGGTCGCGGTGGCCGGTGAGGGAGCTTCAGCGCACGCCGCGAGGGTCGCGATGAGCAACAGGGTGGTGGGCTTGTTCATGATCCTTGGTGAGGGGCTTCCTGACATGGGACGCTTAACCAACGGAGAGGTTACAAATGTAGTTCGTTGCCCCCACGGATATTTTCGCGCCCGCCTTTTCGGGACGTATGGAACAGCGCAGGGATGAATGGTTGAAGTGGGTCATCCTGCTCGTCCTGGCGCTTATTTGGGGCAGCTCTTTCATCCTGATGAAGCGCGGGCTCTTCCACGAGGGCCAGCCCGTGTTGAACCCCTGGCAGATGGCCTCGGCCCGCTTGGCCATTGCCTGGCTGACCCTGAGCCCCTTGCTGCTCATCCACTGGCGGCTGTACCGCTCTCACTGGCTGCCCATCCTGGGCACGGGCGTTCTGGGCAACGGCATTCCGGCCTACCTCTTCGCGGCCGCGCAGACGCACATCGATAGCGCTCTGAGCGGCATGCTGAACAGCCTGACACCCCTGTTCACCCTGTTGGTCGGCGTGATCTTCTTCGCCCACCGGTTGAAGGCCATCCACCTCATCGGCATCCTGACGGGACTGGTCGGGGCGGCCGGGCTCATCGCTTGGAAGAAGTCCGATGGACTGCCACCGTGGAACATCTACGCCCTCCTGCCGGTGATCGCCACCGCCCTGTACGGCTGCAGCGCCAACATCGTGAAGCGCCACCTGCACATGCTCCCCGCTGCCGCCACCGCCTGCCTGGCGCTCACGTTCGTGGGTCCGCTTGGGCTGATCGGTTCCGTCGCCACCGGACTGCCTGCCACGCTCGCGGACCATCCGCACGCGTGGACCTCGCTGGGCTTCGTGGCGCTGCTGGCCATCTTCGGCTCGGCCATTTCCCTGGTTCTCTGGAACGCCCTGCTGAAGCGCACCACGGCTGTTTGGGCCAGCAGCGTCACCTACTTGATGCCCGTCGTCGCCATCGGGTGGGGCGTACTGGACGGCGAGACGCTGACCACGCCCCAGTTCGGCATGATCGCGCTGGTGCTCGCCGGGGTCTGGTTGGTGACCCGTGCGGAACGGATGAGCGACATTTGACGCCCATGTATCTCGGCCAGAAAGTCGTCGTCGTGCTCCCCGCCTACCGCGCGGCCCTTACCCTGAAGCAGACCCTGGACGAGGTACCCATGGATCTTGTGGATGAGGTGGTGCTGGTGGATGACAAGAGCCCGGACAATACCGTGCAGGTGGCCCGTGAGCTCGGGTTGAAGCACATCGTGGAGCACCAGAAGAACCGCGGTTACGGCGGCAACCAGAAGAGCTGCTACGACAAGGCCAAGGAACTCGGTGCGGATATCGTGGTGATGCTGCACCCGGACTACCAGTACACCCCGAAGCTGCTAACGAGCATGATCGCGCTGATCGGCAATGGCGTCTACCCGGTGGTCTTCGGCTCGCGCATCCTCGGCGGCGGCGCGCTCAAAGGCGGCATGCCGATGTACAAGTACATCTTCAACCGCATGCTCACCCTCGGGCAGAACATCCTGATGGGCGAGAAGCTCAGCGAGTACCACACCGGCTACCGCGCCTTCCACCGCAAGGTGATCGATGCCTGCCCCTACCACAAGTGCTCGGACGATTTCGTCTTCGATAACCAGATGATCGCCCAGATCTTCTGGCACAAGTTCCAGATCGCCGAGATCACGTGTCCCACCAAGTACTTCGACGAAGCCAGCAGCATCAACTTCAGCAGGAGCATGACCTACGGGCTTGGAGTGGTAGGCACGAGCTGGCGGTATTTCCTGGCGAGAACGGGGTTGGTGAAGTGGAAGCTGTTGGGGAACTGACCGCGCCGTATCCAATGGCGGTTTCGGCATCGCACCCGTAGCGGATCCGCACACGATGACCGCCGGTTCGCAACTTTTCCAGCGACGGAAAAGAATGGCGGGTACTTTCGATGTGTCCCCCCATTTCCCGCAACCGGTCGAGTGACCTGAAAACCTTGGTGCGATGAAGAAGTTCATAGCCACTTTCGTTGTAACTCTCGCCCTTACCCCCCGATCGAGCGCACAGGACACGCTCAACCGTCCGCCTGACTATTATGGTGATGCGCTCCGCGAGTCGTATGGTTTCTGGAAGAACACGGGCTGGGTGCGCGCCACCAACGGGACCATCCCAACGAACATCGAGTATGTGACGGATGGCGGATCGCCCAGGGCCTTCATCAAACGCGGAGGCGAATTCTCCTTGACCTTGGCCAGCATCGATACCAGCACGTCCACCTTGGACACCTTGCGCCGACTCGACGTAGAGTTCGATGGACCCGGTGCGCTGCACCCCGATCCCATCGTGCGAGAATTGCGCGGCTACCACAAGAACTTCCACCTCCCCTGGTGCGGACCGGGCGGGAAAACCGGTGTGCCGGGCTACACGTGGATGATGTACCCGAACATTTACCCCAAGATTGACATGTACATGTACTGCGGTAGCCGAGGCCAGAAGCTCATGTTCGTCATCCGGCCCGAGGGGGACCCGGCCAAGCTGAAAATGACCTTCTCCGGCCAGAATGAAATGGACCTGGATGTGTTCGGCAACCTGAAACTTCTGCTGCAGGACAGGTGGATCGTGCTGCCTCAGGCCATTGCCTACCAGTACGACGAGCAGAACAACATCCACGACGTGAACTGGATGGCCGAATACACCGCCAACAGCAGCACCGGAGAAGTGGGCTTCACCTTCGACCAGTACAACCGCTACCTGCCCTTGGTGCTGCTGATCGGGCCGCCACCCATGATGGGCGGACCGTCGGTATTCACCAACGGCGTCTGTTGGAGCACGTTCTATGGCGGCGATGGCGAAGATGTCATTCGCGCCAGCCGGATCGACTCACAGGGCAATTACTACGTCACCGGGCAAACCTTCAGTTCCGAAACGACATTTCCCGTGGAGGATGGCCAAGTAATCGTCGCTGTTCAACCTGCTGTCACCGTCGGCCAGTTCAACAACACAGACCATCTGAACTGGTCCACGCTTTTCGGTGCTACGGATGATGAACAGATCGCCTTCGGGGTCGCGATCCCTCCGCTCGGCGGCGGGGTATATATCGGTGGTCTAATGGGAGGCGATGATATCGCGACGCCCGTGGAGCAGCCACCGGGCCGCTATGTGAACACCACGCCAGCTGGAGGGGACCAGGGTTTCTTGGCCTCATTCAGTACAGCGAACGGGACACTGATGTGGTCCACATACTTCGGACAGACCTTTTCCGCTGTGCATGACCTGGACTTCGATGCGCTCGGCAACATGTTCTTGTGCGGACAGATGGGGGCCGGGTTGCCGTTACCTACAGAAGTGACCCCAGACCCATCCGCTGCAAGTTGGCCCTACGGGGGTGGGAGTTTCGATGCGTTCGTCACCAAACTGAATCAGAGTGGCAAGGTCGCTTGGAGCACCTACATCGGCGGTTCCGGATTGGAAACGGCCCGCTCTATCCGGATGGGGGCTGGTGGTGTCGTGCTTGCCGGCCGGACGCAGAGCTCGAATGTGCAGACGCTGTCCGCAGGTGGAAGCCAGGCGCATAATTTTTCAACCACCTCTTACGGTGCGGATACCTTCCTGGAGGAGTTCAACACGCTGGGGATCCACTTGTGGGGCAGCTACCTCAGCTACGGCGGCGAAATGGGATTCAAAGGGCTCGCCGTCGATCGCAACAATGGGGACATCTTCCTTGCCGGGTGGTTCCCTGCGGCCAATGCGACCATGCCCGTGTCCACGAATGCGCCTTGGTACCAGCAAGCCCTGCCCAACAATTCGGAAAAAGCCTTCATCTGGCAGATCGGGTCCGACCATGTGCGGAAGTACAGCACCTTCATCAACGGCGGCGGCGGTGCGAGCGGTTCCAACGAGTTGTACACCATCGTCGTTCTGAACGACGGGACCTTTTTTGCGGCGGGAACCGCTTGGGGCACGGGGATACCCACGCAGCCTGCGGGAGACCTGTACTACGAAACCGATCGCCTTGGTATGGGGGACGGCTATATCATCGGCTTCACGCCCTGGCACGCGCGATCGTGGTGTACCTATTTCGGCGGCAACCTTGACTTCGGCTCACATCCGGACAGGATCACCACGCTCGCCGCCAAGGGGATCACAAGGCTTTATGCCGCAGGTTACACCTCATCGCCCTACGACGAAGACCTCGAACGTTTCTTTCCCTTGCACGATGAACTCGGTGGTGCGTGGTGGGACTCGTTCATCGATCTTACCAACGGCGGCAGCGATGGCTTTACTGCAGCGTTCTGCATCGAAGGCAACGTGGTCGGAATTGAACCGACCCCGATAGACGCGGCCACCTTGGATTGCCAAGTGGTGAACGGTACCGTGGTGATCCATGGTCTGTCTGCTGGCATACACATGGTAACCTTGGTGGACCAGGCCGGTCGAGCGGTCGCCGTGCAGACCGTGCTGAGTTCGGCCGCACAAGTGGGCCTCATGTCCTTGCCACCACTTGCTGAGGGCATCTATGTGCTCTCTGCGGCCGGTCGAGCGACGCGTTTGTTCATCGGTCGTTGATACTCGGCATAATGGACGCGCGTTCCGCCACGGTGGCGTGTGCCCTGTTGATGGCACTTGCCCAGAAGTCTTGCTCTGCCCAACCTTTTTGGGGACCGGCGGGTTTCACCTCCTCGCTAAACGGTAACTACTACAGCATATACTCCGGTGATGATGGTACGTGGGTAGCCTACGGCGGCCTGCGCGACTTCAACCCTGACTCTTCCGGATGGCAGAACAGATTGGTCAAGGTCAGCGCTGCGGGGGTGGAGTATATTCCTGTTCGTGGCCAAGTGAACTCCATCGTGGAGTATCATGACACGCTTTTCCTCGGGGGCCATTTCTTCACCAATCCCTTCGGTAGCGATACCATCCCCGCTTACAACGTGGTCTTCTGGGACGGGCTTGGTTGGGCCCCTCTTGGGGTATTCAATGACTGGGAGGTGACGTCCTTGAGGGTACTGGATGATACGCTCTATGCCGTCGGTACCTTCACCGAGGTCGATGGGCAGGATTGCACAGGAATGATCAAACTGGTGAACGGCGCTTGGCAGACACTGCCTCCCGTCCCAGAACCGGAACTCGGGTTAGCCATGACTGACATCATCAAATACGATGGTCAACTCATTGCCACTGGCGGCATCTACATCGGGTCGGGAAACGGCATCGCCTATCTTGACGGCACCGAATGGCACATCCTGGGTCCTGGCCTGGAAGCCGGATTCTCCAGCATCCATTCCATGGTATTATATGATGGCGAACTATACGTTGGCGGGCAGATCAGCGTAACGGCCAACAATCCGGGCAAGGACATCATGCGGTGGGACGGCACACAGTTCCACGCACTGGGCAATGGGCTGCGTCGTTCCCTTGATGATTACAACAACTTCACCGACTGCCGAGCACTTACCGTACACGATGGTCTTCTTTGGGCAGGCGGGGGCTTCCGATACGCTGGTGATGTACAAGCACAGGGCGTGGCGACCTGGGACGGGACCGACTGGTGTGGCGTACCAGGCAATCTCACGGTTCCGAATGGGGCTGTGAAAGGGATCGCCTTCTACGAAGACACGGCCTTCGTCATCTGCGGCTACCTGGCCGACGATGATTCGGTGAATCAGGCCGCAAAGTTCATCGGCGAGAGCTATGCGGGGCCATGCGAGACGGATGTGAGCGTTGCGGAGTTTGGAGAGGCAACGACGTTCAACATCTTTCCGAACCCCGCCACGACGAACATTCGCTTTGCACCGATAAATGGACTTGATGCACGGACCGACATTCTGGACGCCTTGGGCCGTGTGGTCATGCGGCTCTCGGGCCAAGTCACGGAATTGGATGTGTCCGCATGGCCACGCGGTTTGTACACCGTTCATTCCACCTGTAGACCTTCCACACGGTTCGTGCTGCAATGACATGATCGTCCACGGCTGTCGGCGGCTACTTTTGACCGGCCATGCCCGAAACGATCACCGCAACGCGCATCATCGACCTGGACCTGTGGGAAGGCCGCCTGCCCAAGCTGGTGGAAGGCTATCGCAACGCCAAGCCGTTCCCGCACACCGTCATGGACGGTTTCCTGGACGTCGCTTCCGCCACGCAAGCCCAACAGGCCTTCCCCCGCGTGCAGGACCAGGGCTGGATCCACTACGTGCATGTGAACGAGAAGAAGCACGGGCTGAACAAGATGGACCGCCTGCCGCCCTACCTGCGCGAGGTGATCCAGAAGCTGAACTCCGACCGTTTCGTCCGCTTCCTGGAAAAGCTCACCGGCATACAAGGACTGCATGCGGATGACATGCTGGAGGGCGGTGGCCTGCACCAGAGCCAGCGCGGAGGCTTCCTGAACATCCATGCGGACTTCACGGTGCATCCGCACAAGCGAAACTGGAAGCGCCGCGTGAACGTGCTGGTATACCTGAACAAGGACTGGCAAGCGGAATGGGGCGGCGACCTGGAACTTTGGGAGCGCGATATGAGCGCGTGCGGCCAGAAGATCCCCCCGATCTTCAACCGGTGCGTGGTCTTCAACACCGACGAGGACAGCTACCACGGCCTCCCGGACCCCATCCAATGCCCGGAGGAGGTAACACGCAAGAGCATCGCGCTCTACTACTTCACCGTGGAAGAAAAGGCCCCGAGCCTACGCACCACCAACTACCGGGCGAGGCCAACGGATGGTGCGAAGGGCATCGCCATCTGGCTGGACAAACAGGCCATCGCGGGCTACACGCGCGTGAAACGTCTGTTCGGCATCAATGATGACTTCATCAGCAAGGTGCTGAACGTGTTCAGCGGGAAACGGAAGTAGGCCACCGATCACGCACGGCAACGCCACGCATGATGAAGAGCGCGCGCACGGAACTGCTCATCGTTCTGGTCGCCCTGCTGCTCTTCGTTCCCGGCCTCGGCGCCGTCCATTTGTTCGATTGGGATGAGATCAACTTCGCCGAGATCTCGCGCGAGATGATCGTAACGGGCGACTACATGCGCCCACAGGTGGACTTCCAGCCGTTCTGGGAAAAACCACCGCTCTTCATGTGGATGCAGGTGCTGTGCATGAAGGTCTTCGGTGTCGGCGAATCCGCCGCGCGGTTGCCGAACGCCATCTGCGGCATCGTCACCTTGCTGGTGCTCTATCGGATCGGCACACGGCTCCGCAATGCGGTCTTCGGTCTACTGTGGGTCCTCGCCTATCTCGGGTCCATCCTGCCACATCTCTACTTCCGCAGCGGCATCATCGACCCGTGGTTCAACCTCTTCATCTTTCTCTCCGTCCACGCCTTCATCCTGCTCTGCTGGAACCGCGAGGGGCGGCCGCGCGGCCCCGATGGCGCGGGCAGTATCCGCTATGCGTTGCTAGCAGGTGCCTTCATTGGCCTGGGCACGCTCACCAAAGGACCGGTCGCCTTGCTCATCCTTGGACTTACGGCGGGCGTGTATTGGCTGCTCCAACGCTTCCGCATCTTCTTCCCTTGGGCCAAGGTGCTGCTCGTCCTGGTGGTGATGGCCCTCGTGGATTTCAGCTGGTTCGGCATCGACTGGTTGTTGAACGGGTCGTGGTTCCTCGACACCTTCGTGAAATACCAGTACCGCTTGTTCAGCACGCCCGATGCGGGCCACGCGGGTTTCTTCGGCTACCACTTCGTGGTGCTCCTCTTCGGCTGCTTCCCGGCTTCCCTGTTCGCCATACACGAGATGACGCGACGCTCCACTGAGGATGAAGCGCACAAGGACTATCGCCGCTGGATGCTCATCCTTTTCTGGGTGGTGCTCATCCTCTTCAGCATCGTGAAGAGCAAGATCGTCCACTACAGCAGCATGTGCTACTTCCCGCTCACCTTCCTCGCAGCGCTGAGCATGGAGCGCCTGTGGCGTGGCGAGGTGAAGGCACCGATGTGGCTGCGGCTTTCGCTCGGGGCGATCGGCAGCGTCGTGGCGCTCGTGTTCATCGCCGCACCGTTCGTGGGCATGCGCATCGACCTGCTGAAGCCGATGGTGGCCGATCCGTTCGGGCGCGCGAACCTCGACGCGGACGTGGTCTGGACAGGCGTGGAAGCACTGGCCGGTATCTGGATGGCCGTGGTGCTCTTCTTCGCGCACCGCTACTTCTCAAGCGGCGACCTGAAACGTGGGCTGCCCGTGGTCTTCGGCGGCACGGCGCTCTTCGTTACCATCACCCTGTTCTTCTTCATCAACAACGTTGAAGGCTATTCGCAACGCGCTGCGGTCGAGTTCTTCGAAGCGCGCGCGAAGGACACGGCGCAAGGCGACCTGAACTATGCGCGCAACCGCAACTACCGCAGTTACGCCCAGCTCTTCTATACACGGAAGCAGCCACCTGCCGACCCCCGCGCCTACGACGAGGAATGGCTCTTCCACGGCGCCATCGACCGGCCGGTCTACCTGGTGGCGAAAGTCACGAGCGAGGAGGACGTCACCTCCATCGGCACCTTCACGGAGATGTACCGGAAGAACGGTTTCATATTCTACCGGCGCGAGCCTTGATCTCCATTACCGCAAAGGACGATCGTCAAGAAGAAGGGCCGCCTCGGATCGAAGCGGCCCTTCCGCAGACATGTCCCGAAGACGCTACCGGACCATCAAGCGCTCCACGCGCTGGCCGCTCTCGTGCGTGAGACGCATGGAGTATACCCCGGCCGCAAGGCCCAACTGATGGGTATCCAGATGGACCCGTTCAGATGATGTGTTCCGTGTAGCGCGCGACCACACGATGCGGCCTTGCGCATCCACCAGTGTCAGCTGGCCCGCACCTTCGCTGGGCAACGTGTAGGTAAGGTCCAGACCGCCATCGGTCGGGTTGGGCACCATGCGCAGGCCGGGAATATTCCCGCCCGCCTCGTCGATCCCCACCGTGGTCCCGTTCACCTGGATATCGTCGAGATACAGGTTGTTGGAGAATTCGCCTGAGTAATAGACGAACTTGAACCGGACGTGGTCGGTGTAAAGCGACGACGTCAGGCTGATGGACTTCTGTTGCCAATCCGCACCGCTGTTGGGGACATAGAAATTCACCATGGCACCGCCGGTGATCAGCTCTGCGTCCCTGTAGGTCTCCTTCAGTGACCATGTACGCCCGCAGTTGGCCGAGCTCCAGACCTCCAATCGCTCGGTCACATCATCCAGGTTCGAAGACTTCGTCGCGCAAGCGATCCAGAACGTGAGATCCGCGTTCTGCAGCCAGGTCAGGTCCATTGTGGGCGTTACCAAAGCATCGATGTCGTTCGCTCCATCATCGATGAAGTAGTCCGTGATCCCGTAGGTGTCGAACCCGTTCAGGCGCATGGAGGCGTTGCCGCTGTGCCCGGCATTGGTCACCCGCTCCCAATAGGCCTCGTCGTTCTCGTAGTTCAAGCTCGTGTACGGGCAATCGGAGCAATCCGATTCGAAATTCTCGTGTACGGCCCCGGCGATGTTCGACCAACCATCCGAGACGTACACCGCGTGGTCGTCCACCTTGGTATATGAGCCCTGGTCGTTGCTTACCGTCAGTGTCACGGTTTTCCAGCCGCCTGCGGTGAAGGAGACTTCGGGATTCCGTTCCGTGCTCGTTGCCGGCTGCCCGTCCTGGAAGGTCCACTGCCAGGAAGTGACCGTGCCATTGCGGCTGTCATCGAAGAACTTCACCACATCGTCCATGCAGTAGAACATCGTCCCCTGTGGTGTGGAATCGCTGCCGGTCACGGCATCCGTGAAGCAATAGAAATCCGCTATGGGCGGACAGTGCTGATCGGTGATACCGTCCGTGCCCGTGGCTGCCAGGTTCTCGGCCGTCCAGAGTGAACTGCGTTCGCCAAAGCTTGATGCGAGCGCAGCACGCATGCGCAGATCCTGGCCCTCGGTGAACATCTTGGAGCAGTACGAATACTCCATGTAATTCTCGAAGTTCTCGTAGATGGTGTCGCTGCAGTTCCGGGACGAAGTCGGTGACGGACAGATCTTCCATCCACGGGTCAGCGGGGTATCCTCCACGCCGTCATCGCCGCAATCCTCCACCATGTGGCCGGGAGGCGGATCTCCCTCCCCATTGTTGTCGCCCCAAACGTGCTGCAGGTTGAGCCAGTGGCCCACCTCATGCGTGAGGGCGCGGGAGTTGAACTCACTGCCCGTCCATCCGGCCTGGCTGTTCGTGCGACCGATGTAGTCGTGCAGGATGATCACGCCATCATGGGAAGCGTTCGGCCCTTCCACATCGCTCGGATATTGGGAGTATCCCGCTACGCCATCCCGCATCTTGGCACAGGTCCATACGTTCAGATACTTGTTCCGTGGCCAGAGGTTCAACTTCGAGCCATTGTCCCCGACGAACGTCTCGACCGTGCGGATCCGGTCAATGCCGTTCGTGCAATGTCCCAGGGGATCGATCGTGGCCAGTTTGAACTGCAGACGGATGTCCGCAGCGATGTCCTGGAAGCCGCAGCAGACATCGTTCACGTCGGAATTCAACATACGATAGTCGCGGTTCAGCACCTCGATCGCATCGAAGATCTGTTCGTTGGGAATGTTCTCGCGCCCGTTCATGTGGAGCACGTGGAAAACCACCGGGATCGTCAGGATGGTCGAATCGTCGACCCGTTGGTCACGATGTTCGGCGATCCAGTTCCGGGTGAATTCCTCGAGTTCCGCCTCGCGCACGAGGATGTGCGGGTCCGTTCGGATAGCGCGCTGGCGCATGATATCCGTGCCGCAGCGGAAGTGCTCCTGCGCACGGATCGCGCAGGGGACCGCTGAGAGCAAAAACGCTCCGAGCGAAAGGGTGAGCGTTGATCTGTTCATGGGGTGTTTCGTTGTTCGTTGTCGATGTCAATGTTCTGCACAGCGCTTCTATGGGATCCGCAGTGAACGGGAAATGGTCCGTTCCAGGTCATCAGTGGTTACTGTATTGCCCTATCGCCACGACCGGGATCAAGGAAGGGCGGCCTACCGGACTTGCCGGCCTGCCGTCGGCCTCCCCGCCTACCTTGTATCCAGGACCTCGTTCGCCGGAGATCCCTTGTCTCGGACCACGTCCCTACCCGCAGGCTTCAGGATGGTGATCCGATCCGATCGTTGGCTCGTTCATAGACGCGCCTAGTGGGTTGTGTCTGCCTTGAAAACCTTCCAAAACCTATCAGACGCTGGCGCCTGCCGCCATTAGTGCGACACCACGAACAGGCCTGGGGTCTTATCAGGACGGGAGCGGGCAGGGCTCATACCCGGGGCGGGCCCGGATCGATGGGACAGCGATCCCTGCCGGTAAAGGTCAGGATCTGTCCGAAAAGCAGTTCCGACGTCAGCAGCTGGCCTTCGAGCGAGAGGTGCTGCAAAGCTTCACAGAAGGGCGCCCAGCCGGACACCGCGCTCGTTCGCTCCTGGCCGCTACGTTGGTCATTCGCGGCGTGGGCCCGGACCATTTGTTCGAGTTCGTTGTTCAGCCGGGTCTCGTCGCCATCACGTACCGCCCTCACCACCACCGCTCCTTCGCTCCGATCGATCGAAACGATGTCGTACATGACCTCCTCAAGCTCAAGTTCCTGGCCACCATCGTACAGTTCGACCTCTTCGAATTCGGCCTTCGAGAACCGGAGGACGGTCAGCTCTTCATCCGGGAGGCCTTTCAAGATGCGCCGTTCCATCGCCTCGCGCATCTCGAACTGCCGGAACAGGAACAGCGGCCCTGAGCCGACCTGGCAGAGCACGGAAATGAAAACCAACACCAGGCCCACGACCAGCGCGGGATGCGCCCATCCAGAGCCAAGGGAGCCTTGCCGGTGCATGGCACGAAGATGCGGATTACTCCGGAAGAACACCCGACCGGTGGTGACCGGTCTGCCGCCGGATGCTTCCCGAAACGGACCGGGGATCCGTTCGCCATGGATCCCCGACAGACCCTCCACCCTTGCGCAGACTTCGGGCGGAAGGCCACTGTGGATCAGAAGTTGGCCCGCAGGCTCACTGTCAGGTTGCGCCCCGGGGCGCTGGTGCCGCTGGCGTATACGCGATAGAAGTCATCGGCGAGGTTCTCAACGCCCACCTGCAGCGCCACGTTCTTCGTGAAGGCGTAAGACCCCCGAACGTTCATGGTGTACCACGCCGGAACGCCATCCGGTGTAGTGTACGAGAGATTGTCCTCGCTGCCAGGTACAGTGCTGATGTCGCGCAGACGTTTCCAGCCGTTGAAGACCACGTAGGCCTCCATGCGGAATTTGCTGGACTGGTACTCCAGGCCCGCGCGGCCATAGACCGGTGGCACGTGGTCGAGCGGGGTTTCCGTGCTGTCGGTACGGATGCGACCATGTGTGCAGGTAACGCTCCCACGCAGCGTGAGACGGTCGCTGATGTGGTCTGTCATCTGGGCACTGAACCCATAGAGGAAGGCCTCCCGCCTGTTGGTGAGCGCGGTCACCTGGTAGTCGACCGAGTCGATCACCACCGTGCTTTCCCCGTTCACCTGGAATTCGCCGATGGTGAGCGCGTTGTTGTAAAGGGTATAGAAGGCGTTCACATCAAAGGTCGTGGTCTTCTCCACGGTCTTGCTGATGGCGATCTCCATGTTGGTCGTGGTCTCGGGGCGCAGGTCCGTGTTCGGGACGACGATCACATTGCCGGCCGCCTCGAACACCTTTCCCATGTCATCCACATTCGGTGCACGGAAGCCGGAGCTGCCCAGGAAGCTGAAGCGCCAGTCGCGCCCGGGCATGTACATCAGACCCGCGCGCCAGGTGAGCGCGGAACTGTTCTGTCGATATGTGCCGTTGAGGTACTGGAAGGCTTCCTCATCGTTGAACTTGCTCTCCAGATCCACGTTCGTGAAGCGCAAGCCTTCACTGATGACGACCTTCTCGGAAAGCTCCTGTGTGCGGCTGACGTACGCGGCCATCGATGACATCGTGCTTCCCCCTCCGGGGTAGCGCGTGGTGCGGTAGGTGATCTCACCTGTTCCGATGTGCTCACGGTAGGCTTCGCTCTGCACGTCGTTGGTGGTGTATTCCACACCGTAGCGGTATTCGTTCCTGCCGGCCTTCTTCTCAAGGTCAGCGTTGAAGGCGATCACGCCGACCTTCTCCTCGTTCGCACCAAGGCGGCTGGAATTCCAGCCACGACTGAACCGGCCCTGTTCGATGCTCTGATAGCTAGGGGTGAACCGGGCCTTGTCGAAGATCCCGGACGTGCGCGTCAGCTCCAGCGTGTAGGCGGCGAGCAACCGGTTCTGCGGGCCATAGTACCATTCGCTGTTGCCGGGAACGATGTTGTTCGCCGTGTCCAAGCTGAAGAGTGAGGTGCGATCGTAGCGCGGGATGTCGGAGGAAGTGCTGTACTGAATGTTCAACTGGTGCACGACATTCGCCCCGCTCTGGATGCGCAGCTTCTCCATCAGATCCAACTGGTCATACCCGGTGCCATACTGAACATTGCGGTCCTTCGCCGGCTTCACGATATCCTCGTCGTTCTCCCGCTCGATCTGGTACTGCACGGCACCAACATCGCCCCAATCGGATGAGCGCGTGCTGCCCTGGCGCAGGTCGCCGAAGTCGCTCCGCGTGATGCTGGTGTAGCTGGTGATCTTCGCCCCACGCAGCTCAAATCCCACATGGCCGGTCATCTCTTCCGCCGCTGTGGCGAAGCGCACGTAGGCATCGGCCAGGACGCCCTTGCCACCGGCCGCCTTGAACTTGGGTGTGCGGGTGATCATATGGATCGTGCCCCCGAGCGCATCACTGCCATAGGCCACCGAGTTCGGGCCGCTCACGATCTCCACGCGATCCAGCATGCTCTGGTCCACAGTGATGACGTCCTGAAGGTGACCGGCGCGGTAGATGGCATTGTTCATACGCACTCCGTCCACGACGAGCAGGATGCGACTCGCTTCAAAGCCACGGATAATGGGACTTCCGCCGCCTAGCTGGCTCTTCTGCACGAACAGGTTGCCCGTATTCTGGAGCAGCTCGGCCATCGTCGGCTGGTCCATCAGGCGGATGTCCCGCGCCTTGATGACATCGATACGCTCGGGCACATCGCGGCGCTTTTCCTCGAAGCGGCTGGCGCTCACCACCACATCGCGCAGCACATCGCTGCGGTAGGTCATGGTCACATCCCCGCCGGAAGAAAGGTCCGACCAGGCGACGGTGCGGGCGAGGAACGAGGTGTGATCGATCAGAATGGCGCCACAATCCTTCAATGAAGTGATGTCCGCCGAACCTGCGGCATCGGTCCTTACCGTCGTGTTCGTCGCCGCGCAAGTGACCACCACGTCGGCGATGGGCTCGCGCGTCACTTGATCGCGCAGTGTGATGGTCTGTGCATGCAGGCCGGTGATGATGGCCCATGCGCCCGCCATCAGGGCGAGTTTCCTGTTCTTCATGGATAATTCGTTGGGATCACAGAAGCTGATACGCCGTGCGCTGGCAATGGGCCAGAGCAGACGGACCTTCCCGCTCCTGATGTAGGAAAGCCTGGGACCTCAAACCTTTCGAGGTGGCCCAGGCTCGATAGAGCCGTTGTCGCGGCCCGAATTCGTTCCCATGGTCAGGAAGAACCGCTCGAGCTCCGGTGCTTGAATGAACGCGATGCGCCCCGTCCGTTCATGATAGGGCGCCCAGGTTCCCAAAGCGCGGGCTTCATCGTCGTGTTCCCCTTGTTCCCCTTCGGCCTCGGCACGTACGAGGCGGTCCAGATCTTGGTTCAGCCGCGTCTCGGGATCATCCCGTACCGCTTTGATGACGACCTTCCCCGCTGAGCGTTCGACGTGGATGATGTCATAGACCACGCCATCCAGGTAAAGCTCGCGGCCGCCATCGCGAAGATCGACTGCCGCGAGATCCCGTTCCGACATAGCGAGACATGTCAATTCCGTCTCCGGCAAGCCTGATAGTATCCTGCGCTCCATGTCCTCGCGGAGCCTGTGCTGCCGCACGACATGGAGCGGCCACACAGCGAGCTGTGCGAGCATGGAACCCAGGACCAGTGCCGCCATCAGCAGTGGCGCGAACCGTTCGACACGGCACTGGCGGGTCTTCATGCCCCGAATATGCTACTTCTTCCGGAAGAAGACCCTGATAGGTACCCCATGGAAGTCGAAGTGCTCGCGAAGCTTGTTCTCCAGGAACCTCGTGTAGCTCTCCTTGATGTACTGCGGCAGGTTGGTGAAGAAGGCGAAGGCGGGAACGGTGCCGGGGAGCTGCGTGACATACTTGATACTCACGCTCTTGCTCTTGTACATCGGTGGAGGCAGGCGCTCGATCTCGGGAAGCATCACATCATTGAGCTTGCGCGTAGCAATGCGTTGCTTCCGCGCCTCGAACACCTTCATCGCCAGCTCCATGGTGCGATGGATGCGCTGCTTCTCCGTCACACTGGTGAACACGATCGGCAGGTCGATGAACGGTGCCGTGCGCTTGCGGATCTCTTCCTCGTACTTCTTCGCAGCGTTGGTGTCCTTTTCAAGCAGGTCCCACTTGTTCACCACCACAACCACGCCCTTGCCGTTGCGCTCGATCATGCTGAAGATGTGCAGCGCCTGGTGGTCCATGCCTTCTGTGGCATCGATCAGCATGAGGCACACATCGCTCTCCTCGATGGAACGTACGCTTCGGAGAACGCTGTAGAATTCGATATCCTCATCCACCCTGGTCTTTTTGCGGATGCCGGCCGTGTCCAGCAACCAGGCATTGAACCCGAAGGCATTGAACTTCGTGTTCACCGTGTCGCGCGTGGTACCGGCGATGGGCGTTACGATGTTGCGCTCCTGGCCGAGCAGCGCGTTTACCAATGAGCTCTTACCCACATTCGGTTTGCCCACGATGGCGATGCGCGGGAGGTCGTCCTTGATCTCGTCCGTGGGCTTCTTGAAGTCCTTCACGAGCAGGTCCAGCAGGTCGCCGGTGCCCGCTCCACTGGCAGCGCTGATCCGGTGTACTTCACCCAGACCCAGCGCGTAGAACTCCGCAGCATCGCCCTCCTTGTCGAACGTGTCCACCTTGTTGGCCACGAGCAGCACGGGTTTGCTGGTCTTCCGCAGCATGCGTGCGATGGCCTCGTCCATGTGCGAGATCCCGGTCTGAGTATCCACCAGGAAGAGGATGCTGTCCGCCTCTTCCACGGCGAGCGCCACCTGCTTGCGGATCTCCGCTTCGAACACGTCGTCGCTTCCCTGCACGTAACCGCCTGTGTCGATCACACTGAAGAAGTGGCCGCTCCATTGGGCCTGCCCGTAATGCCGGTCGCGCGTGGTGCCGGCCGTGGGATCGGTAATGGCCTCGCGGTACTCCACCAGCCGGTTGAACAGCGTGCTCTTGCCCACGTTCGGGCGGCCCACGATGGCGACGATGTTGCTCATCAGTATCCGTATCGTTTCAGCTTGTCCGTGTCATCGCGCCAGTCCGGATCCACCTTCACCTTCAGATCCAGGAACACCTTGGTGCCGCAGAACTTCTCGATGGCCTTGCGCGCCTCTGTTCCCAACTGCCGCAGGGCTCCCCCGCCTTTGCCGATGATTATGCCCTTCTGGCTCTCGCGCATCACGATCACGTCCGCCTGGATCTTCACGAGTTCCTCCCCTTCCTCATAGCTGTTCACCACCACCTGCGTGCTGTAAGGGATCTCCTGCTTGTAGATGGCCAGAACCTTTTCCCGGATCATCTCGCTTGTGAAGAACCGCAGATCGCGGTCGCTCATGTCATCCTTGGGGAAGTAGGGCGGATGCTCGGGCAAGAGCTCGATCAAGCGCTCGCGCAGCGCTTCCACGTTGAAGCCATGTAGTGCCGATATCGGCACCACCTTGGCCTTCGGGAAAACGTGTTCCCAGGCCTCCAGAGCTGTGACCAGTTCGGCATCCGAACCGGTGTCCATCTTGTTCACCAGAACGAATATGGGCCCACTGAAGCGCTCCGCACGTTTGACCACAGCCTCAGCTTTTTCCGGTTTCTCGCCCAACTCCACCAGGACGATGAGGATGTCCGCATCCTGAAGGGCCTCGTCCACGGCCTTCATCATGCTTTTTTGCAGCGGGTACTGCGGGTCCAGAATGCCCGGGGTATCGGACAGGATGAGCTGGTGGCCCTCGCCGTTGAGGATGCCCAGGATGCGGTGGCGCGTGGTCTGCGCCTTGGGATTCACGATCACCAGCTTCTCCCCGAGCAGCGCATTGAGCAGCGTGCTCTTGCCAACGTTCGGGTGGCCGATGATGTTGACGTAGCCGGCTTTATGGACCGCTGTATTCATGGTCTTGACCTGCGAAACAAAGAGCCCCGGCTTGCGCCGGGGCTCTCCTTGTAGCGGGGGTAGGACTCGAACCTACGGCCTTCGGGTTATGAGCCCGACGAGCTACCATCTGCTCCACCCCGCAGTTTGG
>CAZYPC010000013.1:0-63482 GCA_964649165.1 uncultured Chryseobacterium sp. | reverse complement strand
GCCATGACGAGCAATGTAGCTCCGCTGTTGTCCCGACCGTCGACAAACCCCGCAAACCATGGATCGTTTATCCGCCCTGGGGCAGAACACATGAACCTGGCCAACGGATGTTGAGCCATCCTTCGCTATCGCGCAACAGGGCGGAAGCGCTGGATCCACTCCACCTTCTTCCCGTTGTCGTCCATCACCTTGTCGAAGAAGAGGTGATCTCGGTCAAGCTCCGCGCGCATGGGTTTCTTGTCCACAAAGCGCACGGTCACATCGTACAGCAATTTGGCCACCTTCAAACTCACGGGCTTTTCGTAGCCACCGCTTAGGAGCAGGATCAAAGGGGGGCTTGCGTGGCTTGGGCTCCATGGTTCCTAGGTAGTTCGTGGTTGTTCCGAATGGACTTCAATGGACGCGAATGGACTGGCGGCGACTACCATCATCCCCAGGCCATTCGCGTCCATTGGAGTCCATTGCATTTGTTCCTTGCTCTTGACCTAACTCCTCCTGTTCGCCAGCAGGATCGGCGCCATCCCATTGAAGGGGTTGTCCATCCTGCCGATGCTCTGTGCTTCCATGCCGCTGGCACGCATCACCGTGCGGTCCCCGAAGCGGTCGCGGATCCGGTCCATGGCCTGGTAGAGGTTCATGGCCTCCTGAGTGTCCGTGAAGGCGTCCATCTGGTGGCCGCCGCCCACGAGGTGGCTGAAGCGCACGCCGATCAACCGGATCCGCTGGCGGCGATCGTAGAGCTTGCGGAACAGGTCGTGGATGAGGGGCAGGATGACATGGTCGCAGGCCGTGTATCCGATGCGTTGCTGCTGCGTGTGCGTCTCGAAATCCGCATAGCGCACCTTCACCGCCACGCAACTGGTGAGCTTCTTGCCGCGCCGCAACTGGAAGGCGAGACTTTCCGCCATGGCGGTGAGCATGCCTTTGAGCTTCACCGTGTCGATGGTGTCGCGTTCGAAGGTGCGCTCCGTGCTGATGCTCTTGCGTTCATGCCACCCGATCACCGGGCTGTCGTCGATGCCGTTCGCCTTCTTCCACAGCACCGGGCCGTGCTCGCCGAGCAGGCGGTACATCAGGTCCATCCGCAGCTCCTGCAGCGTCTGGATCCTCGCCACGCCCATACTGCGCAGCAGGTGTGAGGTCTTCTCCCCCAGGCCCGGTATGTTCTCGATCGGCATCGGCGCGAGGAACGGTTTTTCCGTACCGCGCTCTACCTGCATCTGTCCGTTGGGCTTGGCCTCGTTGGTGGCCACCTTGCTCACCGTCTTGTTGATCGAGAGCCCGAAGCTGTTCGGCAGCCCCGTCTCCTTGCTGATGCGCTTGCGCAGTTCCGTGGCCAGCTTCATCGCGCCGAAGAACTTCTCCGTGCCCGTGAAGTCCACGTAGAACTCGTCCACACTGCTCTTCTCGAACAGCGGCACCTGCTCGCGGATGATCTCCGTCACCTCGTCGCTCTTGTCCATGTACGCCCCGCTGTTGCCACGCAGGATGATGGCCTCCGGGCACAACTGCTTGGCCATGCGCATGGGCATCGCGCTGCGGATGCCGAGCTTCCGGGCCTCGTAGCTGCAAGAGGCCACCACGCCGCGATCGCTGTCCGCACCGATCAGCACTGGTTTCCCCTTCAGCTCCGGATGCGCGATGCATTCCACGCTCACAAAGAAGCTGTCCAGATCGAGGTGGAGGATGTTTCGTTCCATGATCGACGGATTCGCTGTCGATCCGCCGCTCATAAGATAGATCGGCCTTATGATCCTTACTACCTGATCGACCTCACCCATATCCAGGTCCCTTCGCACACCTTTGCATCATCATGCGGACATATTGGATGGTGCTGGCCTGTATCATGGGAGCCGCCTACGCGATGAGCCTGGCCTCCTGCAAGCACGGCTGCAAAGACGGTCATGCCAGCCAACACGGAGGCGATGACAGCCACAACATGGGCCGCAATTGCCGGGACTGCCACCACGCGGATGGCGAAGGTGGGGTGTGCTGGCAGGTCTGTGGTACGGCTTACGACAGCATTTCAGGTAGTGAAGTAGCGGACGTCACCGTAAAACTCTGGACCGAACTCAACGATAGCGGGAAATTGGTCCTCACACTGGATGGTGACGCGCTCGGCAACTTCTACACCTCTGACGACCCCGGCATAAGGGCCGGTCTGTACCCAACGGTTACCACAGCGGACGGTCACGTCAGCCGTATGACCGATCGCATCAGCACCGGCGCCTGCAATAGTTGCCACGGTGTGAGCACCGACCGCATCAAGGTGCATTGATGCGCTATCCGACCTCCTTCCACCACGCTTCAGAAACGCTCGTATCGAATGTGGTGATAATGCGCCCTATGCGCGGAGTCAACAAGCGCAGACCGAGTTCATCCGCCCTCTTGGTCACGCGTTCGATGGATTCCTTCCACGGGTGCAGACCCAAGGCGAACTTGGCCCAATGGATGGGCATGAGCACGTTGGCCTTCACGTCCATCGCGGCTTGAGCCGTTTCCTCCGGGAACATGTGGATGTCCGGCCAGAACTCGCTGTACGCCCCGCACTCCAGCATGGCCAGATCGAAAGGACCGAAGCGCTCGCCGATCTCCTTGAACGTAGGCGAATAGCCCGAGTCCGCACCGAAGTAGATCCTCTTGCTCGCTCCGCGCATTACGAAGGAGCCCCACAACGTGCTGAAGCGATCGGACATCGTACGCCCGGTGAAGTGACGGGCCGGAGCGAACGTGAGCGTCATTTGTCCGACCTGCACCTCCTGCCACCACTCCAACTCGGTGATCGCGGACGATGCCACGCCCCACTTCTCCAAATGAGCTCCGACACCCAGTGCCGCGATGAACCGTATGCCATCGGATGAGCGCAGCCGCACCAGGTCCTTGATGGTGTCATAACACAGGTGATCATAGTGGTCATGCGATAGCAGCACCACGTCCACTTTCGGCAAGGCCGCTACATCGATGCGCGAGGAATAAAGGAAATGTTCCGGCCCGATGAAGGTGAACATGGAAGCACGCCCACAGAAGACCGGGTCCGTGAGAAAGGTGATGCCATCGAGCTTGATGAGCACGGAAGAGTGGCCGAGCCAGGCGACCGCGACCTCGTTGGCCGGAATGCGCTCCCACGCCTCTTTGTCCAGCGCGACCACGGGCAGGGGGCCGGTCGGCTCCCGCCCCTCGCCTCCGCGCAACATCCACCACATCACCTTGGCCATGGTGCGTGGCGGCATGCGCATGTCGACCGGCGCCAGATTGTGCAGTTTGCCGTCGCCGTAGTTGGGAAGTCCCTGGATGCGTTTCGATCGCTCGCCGGCCGGGTTGCTCCCCACGCGTGGTGATAGCCACATATAGAAGGGCAGTAAGACCAACAATGGTGAAAGCAGGATGAGCAGCAGCGTGCCGATGATCATGACCGATGGTGTGACGGGCCCGGGAACAACCGCCTTGCCCTGCGCAGAGATACTGACGAACTTGCCGCTGCGCTTACTCTGCAACATGAGCCTCCGCCCCCTGTTATTTGTCCTTCTCGCACCCATCGGCCACCTGTTCGCGCAGGATGTGGTCCTGATCCCTTTCGGTTCCACCTGGAAATACCGCGACAATGGCAGCAACCAGGGCACGGCCTGGCGCGCGACCTCGTTCAATGATGCTGCCTGGGCCAGCGGACCTGCGGAACTGGGCTACGGAGACGGGGACGAGGCCACCGTGGTGAGCTACGGATCAAGCTCGACCAACAAGTACATAACCACCTACTTCCGCAAGACCTTCACCATCGCGAACGCGGGTCAGTTCTTCGGTTACCGCATCCGTGTGAAGCGGGATGATGGTGCCATCGTCTACGCGAACGGCACCGAGGTGGAGCGCATGAACATGCCCCTCGGCACGTTCAGCTACACCTCGCTTGCGCAGTCCGCCATCTCCGATGCGGACGAAACCACGGCGCGTGACGTATTCCTCCCCCCCACCCAGTTCCAGACCGGCACGAATTCGATCGCGGTGGAGATCCACCAGAGCGCCGCGAACAGCTCGGACATCACCTTTGACGTGGAACTCACCGCACTGGACAATGCACCGGGACTTGTACGAGGCCCCTACCTGCACATCGCCACACCGACCAGCATCGTGGTGAAATGGCGCACCGATGTGGCCGGCCCGGCGCGTGTGAACTATGGACCAGCTCCGGGAACGCTCACCAACTTCGTTGATGACGCGGCTTCGACCTTCGACCATGAGGTCACCGTGACCGGGTTGCAACCAAGCACCACCTATTTCTATTCCATCGGAACACCCAGCACAACGCTGGTCGGTGGAGATGCGAGCACCTTCTTCCGCACCGCTCCGCCTCCCTACGCCCAGGCCCCGGTCCGCTTCTGGATCACTGGCGACCATGGGACAGGGAACGACGATCAACGGCACGTGCGCGATGCCTATCTGTCATACGTAGGAGCGAACACGGCCCAAGCCTGGCTGTGGCTCGGTGACAATGCCTACCAGTCCGGAACCGTGCACGAGTTCCAATATTCCAACTTCAAGGACATGTACGAGCCTGTGCTGCGCAACACCGTGCTATGGCCCGCCCCTGGCAATCATGACTACTACGTGGGCGCGGATGCGACCACCAATACCGGACCTTACTTCGACCTGTTCGCCATGCCGAAGAACGGCCAGGCCGGTGGCGTGCCCTCCAACACGGAAGCCTATTACTCCTTCGATATCGGCAACGTGCATTGCGTTTCGCTCGACAGCTACGACAGTCCACGCAGCCCGACCGGCGCCATGGCCACGTGGCTCTCGAATGACCTGGCCCTGGCGCGCCAACGAAGTGAATGGATCATCGCTTACTGGCACCACACACCCTATTCGAAAGGATCGAACGATTCCGATAACCCTGCGGACAGTGATGGTATCCTATTCGACATGCGCGAGGATCTCCTGCCGATCCTGGAATCCAACGGCGTGGACCTGTTGTTCTATGGTCACAGCCACACCTACGAGCGCTCATACCTGATCAACGGGCATACGGGCGTCTCCTCGACTTTCAACAGTGCCACCATGGGGATCAACATGACCAGTGGACGAGCCAATGGCACAGGCGCCTACGCCAAACCCGGCGACCTGGCTCCCAACGCGGGCGCTGTGCACGTCGTTTGCGGCGTCAGTGGTAAGAAGGAACCCGGAGGCCCTTTGAACCATCCCGTGATGTACTACAGCACGGCCAGCCAGCTCGGCTCCTCGCTGGTGGATGTGAACGGAACGACGCTGTCGGCGAAGTTCATCAATGATGCCGGCGTTGTGATCGACTATTTCGACATGGTCAAACAGCCGAGCAAGGTGCGCCTTGACATCAAGGTGATCCTCGCCGCTACGTACGATAACGTGAGCGGACTCATGCGCGATGACCTGCGCGCAGCAGGGCTCATCCCCCTTGCACAACCCTACACAAGCATCTTCCCACAGGTGGGTGAAGGCGGAACGGAACTCATCGCCCCAGCCGTGCTTGCCACCACCGGTGGCAATGCGATCGTGGATTGGATCTTCGTGGAACTGCGCGACAAGTCGACGCCCTCACTTGTGCTGGACACACGTGCCGCCCTGTTGCAACGGGATGGTGACGTCGTGGACCTCGACGGCGCTTCGCCTTTGCGCATCAGTGCACCCGTCGGGATGTACCACGTCGCCGTGCGACACCGCAACCATCTGGGCACGATGACGAATTCTCCGGTGTTCCTCGATCGCGCTGCCAACGTGATCGACCTGCGTGACCCGACCACGGCCACCTGGGGATCCGAGGCACGTTGCCAGACCGGGAACCTGATGATGCTGTGGTCCGGGAACACGTTCATGGACAACGCTGTGAAGTATACCGGTCCGCAGAACGATCGCGACCCGATCCTGGTGAACGTGGGCAGCACCACGCCGAACAACAGCGTTCCCGGCTACCACCGCGACGACACGAACATGGACGGCATCGTGAAGTACACCGGTAGCGGGAACGACCGGGATCCCATCCTGGTGAACGTGGGCAGTACGACACCGAACAACTTGCGCGTCGAACAGCTGCCCTGAAATGCCATCAGCGGGAGCCGTCCCCGCCGCGCTCCACCACGAACGCGATAGGAAGGTCCCGCTGACGAAAGATCCATGTGCCCATGTGGTCCTGTGCCCATGAGCACATGGTCGCATGGCCACATGGGCTCACCCACCTACCGCTTCACCGTCGCGCCCTGCGCCACCAGTTGTTCGATGTCGTTGTTCACGCTCAGGATCAGCAGCGAGGTGGCCGTGCAGAACACCGGGCTGGTGATGCAGTGGTGGCCGTTCCAGCTGCCGTCCTGGTTCTGGATCTCGACCAGCCGCGCCGTGGTGCTGCCGTACCAGTTCTTCCAGCTCTGGTCCTTGTTGATGATGAGCGATTCGCCGGTCTGCAGGAAGCTGAGGAACTCCTCGCCGCCGTTGTTCCCGAAGCCGCGGATCACCGCGTCGGATTGCGCCTGCACCTTGGCGGCCTCGTAGACCTGGTACGCGGTATTGGCCTTTTCCGCCTCGTCGCGGTTCATGCCCGCATCCATCAGGTTCTCCACGTTCACCGGGGCTTCCTCCTTCACCTTGCCGTCCTTCTTCGCTTTGGCGAGCTTCTCCTTCACCTCTCGCGCCTGCTTGGCGCTGTTGCGCGTGCTGCTGCTCACCGCATAGAGCGTAACACCAGCAGCGGATTCGGTGGCCACGCTGCCCGTGTTCGCATCGAAGTTGCCCTGTTGCCATTCTCTCGCCTTCTCCAACGCCTTGTCATCCACGTCGGCACCCACGTGGTCCGCGCTCTCCAACGCGTTGGCCGCGAAACTCGATTGCAGTACGCCCGCCCAACCGCTGCCGGCCGTGCTGCCGTTGCTGGTCTGCGCCTTCTGGATCTTCGCGGTACACTTGTTCAGCGCCTTCAGCCAGCGGTCCTGCTTCTGGTCGTTGCAGGGCATGCGGCCCATCAGGTTGCTCAGGTATTGCGCGGTGAGCGCCACGTCGATGTTCTGCCCCAGCTTCGCCTGGATCTGCGTGCCGGTGAGACTGGTCACGTTCAGGGCGTCGTCTGGCGAGGTCTCCACGGCCTTTAACAGGAATTCGGTCGTCCGTTTCAGCTGATCGCTGAAACGGCCCTCCACCAGCGTGCTACCTGCGCGCAGCATGGCCATGCTCACCATGGCCGTGGTGGCCGGGTCGCTCGGTGAGGCGTGCGGGTCCATCACGCCTTGGTTGGCATGCGTACCGGCCGCGAATCCGCCGTCGTTGTTCTGGGCTTTCACCATCCAGTCATAGGCTTTGCCTTGCGAGGTGAGCACCTCGGCCGGTGTCTTCACCGTGAAGTTCGGATCGAGGCCCTCGCCTTCGAAGACCGTTTTGAACACGCAGCCGGGCGGGCGGTCCGCAGCGGGCTTCATGCAGCACTCCTTGGTGGGCGATGTGTTGAACGAGAAGAGAACGAACGTGGAGGCGCTGGCAATGGCCACCGCGCTGGCGAGCAGGAAGGACTTCTTCATGGCTGTCGGGTTTTGTTCGGATCGTGCTTAGAAGATGCGATCCGGGGTGCCCGTACACACGGCCATCGGTCAGGTTCGATCGTGCGCTAACTTTTCGGCATGAAGGCCGCACTCCTATCGTATACCCTCTGGATGTCCGCATCCGGACAGAACATCCTGCACTACACGGAGACCAGCGGGTTCGACCACGGCACGCGGGATGTTTCGTTCGGCATGTTCCAGGATATCGCCACAGCGCATGGTCTCAATGTCGTCAATGACAACGATGGGGAGGCCTTCAGCGACCTCGCCTCGCTCCAGCAGTTCACCGCCATCATCTTCAGCAACACCAGTGGTGCTGCCTTGCTCGACATCGACCAACGAGCAAATTTCGAGGCGTACATCGCCAGTGGAGGAAGCGCCATGGGCATCCACGCAGCATCTGATACCTACCGTCACAGCACAGCGAACGGGAACAATACCGGCGTGTGGGACTATTACCCTGAGCTGATGGGCGCGAGCGTGCAGGAGAACCCCAATCACGTGGATGGCGCTCCGCTCCATGAGATGTCGCACATCGGCGAACATGCCAGCACGATGAACCTGCCGGACCCGTGGAGCAAGAACGAGGAATACTACTACTGGGAAGGCGGCTATTACCGCGATGACAACATTCCCGTACTGGAGGTGGAGGAAACGGTGGGCCCGAACGGGGAGGTGAACAGCTATGATGCACCCAGGCCGATGAGCTGGTACCGTGAATTACCGGAAGGTGGCCGTGTGTTCTACACCGCGCTTGGGCATTCCGGCACCAACTACACGGATGACGCGTTGTTCAGGCAGCACGTCGAGGATGCGTTGCTCTGGCTTGTTGAGGCGGACAACAGCATCTTCACCAGGACCATGACCTCGCAGGTCCGAGTTTGGCCAGTGCCCTCCACCGGCACTATCCACGTCGCATCTTCCCGCGTAGGGTCCAATGCCGTATTCGAACTGTACGATCCCGTAGGCCGACGAAGATGTTACACGCGCTTGATCGATCATAGCGCCGAGCTCTCCGATGTTCCGGACGGGAGCTATTGGATACGGTTCACCGACCACCCCGTGGTGATCCCGATCAGCATCCTTCGGTAGTTTTCAGGCCACCACGGCCTTGCTCGCCTTCTTCCGGTCGTTCTCGTCGAGCAGGATCTTGCGGATGCGCAGGCTCTTGGGTGTGACCTCAAGATACTCGTCGTCCATGATGTATTCCATGCACTCCTCCAGGCTGAACTTCACCGCGGGTGCGATGTTCACTTTATCGTCGCTGCCGCTCGCGCGCATGTTGGTGAGCTTCTTCACACGGATGATGTTCACCGCGAGCTCTTCATCCGGCTTCGGGCTTTCGCCGATCACCTGGCCAGCGTAGACCTCCTCGCCTGGTTCCACGAAGAACTTGCCCCGGTCCTGCAGCTTGTCGATGGCGTAGGCGATGGCCGTTCCGGTCTCGCCGCTCACGATGCAACCGGGGCGGCTGCCCGCGAACTCACCCTTCCACGGTTCGTAGCCCTTGAAGCGATGTGCGATGATGGCCTCACCCTCGGTGGCGGTGAGCAGCGGGTTGCGCAGGCCGATGATACCGCGCGCGGGGATGTTGAACTCCACGTTCACGCGGTCTCCCTTCAGCTCCACGCTCATGAGCTCACCTTTGCGGCGTGAAACGAGATCGATCACCTTGCTGCTGAACGGCTCGGGCACCTGCACGGTGAGCGCTTCTATCGGCTCACATTTCACACCGTCGATCTCCTTCAGGATCACCTGCGGCTGACCGAGCTGGAACTCGTAACCCTCGCGGCGCATCGTTTCCACCAGGATGCCCAGATGCAGGATGCCGCGGCCGTAGACCAGCAGCTTGTCCGGCGAACCGGTCTCCTCGATCTTCATCGCCAGGTTCTTCTCGATCTCCTTGTACAGGCGGTCGCGCAGATGGCGGCTCGTGACGAATTCACCCTCGCGCCCGAAGAAGGGCGAAGTGTTGATCGTGAAGAGCATGCTCATCGTCGGCTCGTCCACCTTGATGGGCGTCAGACCTTCCGGGTTCTCGAAGTCGGCGATCGTATCCCCGATGTCGAAGCCTTCCAGACCCATCACGGCGCAGATCTCACCGCTGGTGAGTTCACTCGTCTTCACCTTTTCCTTGCCGAGGCCCTCGAAGACCATCAACTCCGCCACCTTGCCCTTCACCACCTTGCCGTCGTTCTTCACGAGGCTCACCTGCTGATTCGCACGGATCGTCCCACGCGTGACGCGACCCACCGCGATCCGCCCTTGGAAGCTGCTGTAGTCAAGTGAGGTGATGCGCATCTGGAGGGTGCCATCCACCTTCTTCGGAGCGGGGATCTTCTCCAGGATCACGTCAAGCAGATAGCTCACATCCTCGGTCGGGGTTCTCCAATCCGGACCCATCCAACCCTGCTTGCTGCTGCCATAGACCACGGGAAAGTCGAGCTGCTCTTCCGTCGCGTCCAGCGCGAACATGAGGTCGAACACCTGTTCATGCACTTCCTCGGGCGTACAGTTCGGCTTGTCCACTTTGTTGATGACCACGATCGGCTTCAACCCGAGCTGGATCGCCTTACCGAGCACGAAACGCGTCTGGGGCATCGCGCCTTCGAAAGCGTCAACCAGCAACAGCACGCCGTCGGCCATGTTCAACACGCGCTCCACTTCCCCGCCGAAGTCGCTGTGGCCGGGCGTATCAATAACATTGATCTTGATGCCCTTGTACCTCACGCTCACGTTCTTGCTCAGGATCGTGATCCCGCGCTCGCGCTCCAGGTCGTTGTTGTCCAGGATAAGCTCACCGCTCGACTGGTTGTCGCGGAAGAGCTGGCACTGATGAAGGATCCGGTCCACCAGGGTTGTTTTGCCGTGGTCGACGTGGGCGATGATCGCGATGTTGCGCAGTTCGGTCATACGTGCGGGCGTTGCTGCTTCGAAAAAAGGTCCGCGAAGGTAGGCCTTTGGGTAGTGCGACCGATAGGGTGGTTGTCCTGACCTGTCTATGTTCGCAACATGAGATCGCTCCTCGGGGTCTTACCGGCCCTTTCGCTGCTGACTTCCTGCGTTGACGCTCCATCCTCTGACGGGACGGATCCGTTCAACGAAACCGACTGGGTCGGTGAAGTGAGCATGACCAAAGGCGATACCACGATCCGCCTGTGCGGTTCCGGGAAAGTGTACAAGCTCAGCGGCCCGGACATGGACACGCTCGCCTACCGGTACGTGCATGCGCGCATGAGCACGGGCCAATGGATGAAGGTCTGGTGCAGGGGTCACATCGGCGCTCTGCGGCACGGAGCGCTGGTGGATAGCGCGCTTTTCGCCGTGAAGTTCCAGCACCTCGATGCATCGCTCCGCTGCGATCCCATACCCGATGTGCGGGTTTCCGGCGATTGGAAACTGGACGACTTCGATCCAGAACACCCGCGCGACATCCACTTGCACCTCTTCGAGGACGGCACGGTGTTGATGATCACCGACCTGCTGAACGGCCAGGCTCCTGTGGAGGAAGACGGCACATGGGGCATGGATCTGGAAAACCGGGTGAACGTCCTCTGGCCTATGCGGCAGCATTCCATGCAATTCACCTGGGATGGCACCACCTTGACCAATACGAACGGGATCCCCGGCAGGACCGCTACCATGCGCAAGAGCGGCCCTGCAGACCGTACAGCCGGTGCTTTCGGGCGCGCCGCCCGCTGGCTGGCCACCACAGCCACTGAACAAGGCCATCCCGTGCGGGCCTTGGACCTCCGATCAGGGACGACAGTAGCTGAACTGTTCCCCACTCTGTCCGCAGTGCAAGCTCTCCAGGCGCAGGCGATCGACACGTTCGCCGTGCATCAGAAGCGTGGAGCGCTCCGTTTGGAAGCGATGAAGACCGTGCGTGACTATGCCCTCTTGCTGCGCGCAACTCCGCGCCCATGATCCCGACTATCTTCGCGCCCGTTCTTCCGGGCCCGTAGTTCAACTGGATAGAATGACAGATTCCGGTTCTGTTGGTTGGGGGTTCGAATCCCTCCGGGCTCACGAAGCGGTCCTCCGAAAGGTGGGCCGCTTTTTTGCAGGTGTTCATGCGAACATGAACTGATGCGCATCGACAAATTCCTTTGGTGCGTGCGGCTTTGCAAGTCGCGGAGCGTGGCCACGGATGAATGCGCCAGCGGTCGTGTCCGGATCGGCGAACGCGAGGTGAAAGCCAGCGCCGAGGTGCGGGTCGGGGATGTCTTCTCCATCCGCCAACCGCCCATTTGGCGCAGTTTTGAAGTGCTGGCCCTCCCCTCCTCCCGGGTCGGTGCGAAACTCGTTCCCGGGCTCATCGCCGACCGCACGTCCTGGGAAGATCTGGAGAAGCAGGAGACCGCGCGGAAAGTGAAAGCTGCGGAGCGCGAACCGGGAGCCGGCCGGCCGACCAAACGGGATCGCCGCGACATGGACCGCTTCACCTCCGGAGAGTGAGCACTGGCGGGGCCCCCAGCCTCTTTCACGGCGGTTCGGACCTTTTAGCGAACGTTAACAGCACCGCCCCTCAGGGTCCGGGTAGTTTCGCCTTCGCCAGAGCAGAAACCAATGACAAGACAGGTACTCTTCCATGTGTGCGGCGCGCTGTTCATTGCCGCGCACTCCACCATCGCCTTCGCCCAAGGTCCGGGTGAACGTCGGGTGCGGATCGAGATCACCCGTAACGAGAACGGCAACGAAAGCCATGTGACACGTGAGTTCGACCTGAACGATGAGCAACAACTCGCAGATGCGTTGCGCGAGCTCGGTGTGATGGATGAACTCAATGTCATCGGTGACGATGAGAACCTCGTGCTCGACCTCCGTCGCATGCGTGAAGGCGGTCTGCTCAATGACATGAGCATGGCGTTGAGCATGGCGGACATGGAAGCCGCAAGCGAGCCCCGCGCCTACCTCGGTGTTTACTACGGCAACTGGAACGAGAGCTGCGACAAGGAAGCCAGGAAGAAAGGTCCGCCAGTAAAGGAAGGGGCCTGCATCACCGCCATCGAGAGCGACACGCCTGCTGAAAAGGCAGGTCTGAAGGACGGTGATGTGATCGTCGCCATGGACGGCAAGTCCATCAAGAACGGCGAGGGCCTCGCGGAAGCCATCGGCGAGCACAAGCCGGGCGATGATGTGAAGGTGACCTACTACCGTGGCAAGGAGAAGAAGACGGTGAACGTGACGCTCGCCCAGAAGATCGAAGAGGCGCCATCCGGGGACTGGGGTTGGAACTGGAGCGAGAACAGTGAAGCGCACGATCGCGCCATGGAAGACCATGATCGCGCCATGGAAGAACACGAGCGGACCATGGAAGAGCACGAGCGGGCCATGGAAGAACTCGCCGACGCCTTCCGCGCAGAACAGGAGGGAGCCTTCCTCGGTGTGGATGGTGAAGACCTGCCGGATGACGGTGGGGTACGCATCACCAACGTGGTGGACAGCAGCGCGGCCGAGCGGATGGGACTCCAAGTGGGCGACGTCATCAGATCCATCAATGGCGAGGAGATCGACGATTTCGAAGACCTCGCGGATCTGATGGATGAAGCGGAGCCGAATTCCGATGCACAGGTATTCGTGAAGCGCGACGACAAGGAGATCACCTTCAGCGGCAAACTGGGCCAGCGCAAGACCATGGTGTGGAACTGGGATGGCGAGAACGGACCGTTCGTGATGCCCATCCCTCCGATGACGCCCATGGCTCCGATGGCACCCATGCCGCCCATGCCACGCCTGGGTCAGCAGCACATGAGCCCGGAGCAGCAGGAGGAGTATGAGCGGGATATGGAAGAGTACCGACAGGATATCGCGGAGCACGCAAGGGACATGGCCGAATATGCGCGCGACCGGGACGAACAACGGCGCGAAATGGATGAATTGCGCCGCGAGATGGACCGTCTGCGCCGCGACCTGCGTGGGGAGGTGACGCGCGAGATGCGCGTGACCATCGACGCCGTGAAACTCTCCAAGGACGAAAGCGATGTCCTGAAGAACAAAGGCGTCGCCGGTCTGGACGCCACGTTGGAGCTCCCCGCGTTGCGCATCTCACCCAACCCTAGCAACGGCTCATTCGACCTCGCCTTCCAGGTGCCAGAGCGTGGTGACCTGAACGTGGACGTTCATGATGCCAATGGCGATCGCGTCTACCACGAGAGCATCACCGGATTCAAGGGGAACTATGAGCGCGTGCTCGACATGAGCGACCGCCCGAGCGGCACCTATTTCGTTGTGATCTCGCAGAACGGAAAGGCTCAGGCCCGGAAAGTGATGAAGCAGTGACGGGGCTCCGCCTGATCACAAGCTACAAGTAGCAAGGGTCAAGTAACAAGGCATCTACGTGGTCCTTGTCACTTGACCCTTGCCACTTGTGACTTGACCCTTTCTTTGCCCCCATGAAGCTCATCATCCGCCTCTTGCTCTCCACCATCGCCGTGCTGGTGGCCGATCTGGTGCTTGACGGCGTACATCTCGGGGAGTTTCCCGCAGCGCTTTGGGTAGCCATCGTCCTGGGACTTCTGAATGCCGTGGTGCGTCCGCTGATCATCCTGTTCACCCTCCCGGTCACCATCGTCACGCTCGGCATCTTCATCCTGGTGATCAATGCCGGCATGGTGATGCTCGCCTCACGCCTCATGCCGGAGCAATTCCAGGTGAACGGCTTCTGGTCCGCGCTGTGGTTCAGCATCCTACTTTGGGCCGTGCAGAGCTTCCTGCTCGCCTTGGATGGAGGAGAGAAGAAGGATGCTGAGAGCCGATGAGCGGTCAGCGATCGTTCAGTTCAAGTTGCCCGTAGCGTTGCAGTACCGCCGATCGGCACCCGCAGCAGAACGTCTCAGTTGTCACCGTCGAGCAGCCCGCCAAGGCCACCGAGGAGCGAGCCTTGTTCCCGACGTCCTCCACCGGCCTTCGGCGAGGCGCTGATGATGTTGTCCGCCAGACGGCTGAAGGGCAGGGATTGGATCCACACGTGACCGGGACCGCGCAGCGTGGCGAAGAACAGGCCTTCACCGCCGAACAACGTGTTCTTGATGCCACCGATGAACTGGATATCGTAGTCCACGTTGCTGGTCATAGCCACCAGACAGCCCGTGTCAACACGCAATGTCTCGCCGGGCTGGAGGTCCTTCTGCACCGTGGTACCACCGGCATGCACGTAGACCTGGCCGTCGCCCTCGAGTTTCTGCATGATGAAACCTTCACCACCGAAAAGGCCCGCTCCGATCTTCTTCTGGAACGCGATGCCGATGCTCACGCCCTTGGCCGCGCAGAGGAACGAGTCCTTTTGGCAAACGAGGCGCTGGCCGTAGTCGCGCAGGTCGAGGGGGATGATCTTGCCCGGATAGGCGGCAGCGAACCACACCGTGCGCCGCGATCCGCTGATGTTCGTGTAGGTGGTCATGAACAGGCTTTCCCCGGTAAGTACACGCTTGCCGGCGCCCCAGAGCTTGCTCATGAAGCCCTGCTCCTGCCCATTGCCATCACCGAAAATGGTCTTCATCTCGATGCCTTCGTCCATCATCATGAAAGCACCGGCCTCAGCCAGCACGGTCTCCTGCGGGTCCAGCGTGATCTCCACGCATTGCATGTCATCACCGACGATGCGGTGGTCCAGTTCGTGTGCGGTACGGCTCATGGGGGCAGTTGTCGGTTGGTGGTTGTCGGTTGTCCGGCTGCCAGTGGCAGCATTCACCCGAGGGTGACAAAACTATCGTGAAGCGGATCTTCCGGGATTACCGCTCATCAACACAGGTCCCCGTCCGGCAGCATGGGTCCCATCAAGCGGTGCGTTCAATCCCAGCAGTCTTCGCAGGAGGTCACCCACGCGTACCAGCCTCCGCCCAGATCCATGGTGTCCCGCATTTGCGCTGCGACTTCGTGTGATGTCTTTGGTCGGCCCTGCGAGAGCACGGCCTGCGCCCAATATCCCCATCCATCGCAGACGCGATAGCGTGCGCTGCAGTGGTCCTCGGCGATCTTCAGGAATCCCCTCCCCGCCCGGAACCAGGCGCGCAACTTCGGAAGTTCAGTCCTATCGGACCTGACGGTGTCACGGGGCCACACGAACAGTCTGCCCAGCGTGTCGCGCTTCCTGACGAGGAAATGGTCGGCCAATACCTCCGCCTGAACTGCTTGGAATTCCTTCAGGACATCAGGCGCCTCATCGATCCACCCTTCAACATCCCCGGCGCATCCGGGTGTTCCACACTTGCCCAACAAGACCAGGGCGAGGATGACGATCAAAAGCGACCGGAGATGTGCGGACATCAAGCAACCAAGATAGAGCCTGCGGTCTCTCCAGTAACTTGGCCGCCATGGCTTCCTCCACCCTTTCCGCCAGAACAGGTGCCACCATCGACCAGGACGTGCTGTTGCGCGCGTGGGAGCTGATGTGTACTGCCAAGGCGATGACAGAACTCTATGAGGAGCATTTCAAGTTCACGAGCAAGTACGTGCATGCGACCAGCCGTGGACATGAGGCCATCCAGCTCGCGCTCGGATTGCAGCTGGAACCGCAGGACTTCGTCGCTCCCTATTACCGGGATGACAGCATCCTGCTGGGTATCGGCATGCGGCCCTACGAGCTGATGCTGCAGCTTATGGCCAAGCGGGACGACCCCTTCAGTGGAGGACGCAGCTACTACTGCCATCCCAGCTTGAAGCGGGAAGGAATGCCCCGGATACCGCATCAGAGCAGCGCCACCGGCATGCAGGGCATCCCCACCACGGGCATCGCGCTCGGTCTCTGGTACAAGGAGAAAGCCGGCATCGCGCACGACCTGAACGGCGGTCCCGCCGACCTGGCCCCTATCGTCGTGTGCTCCTTCGGCGATGCGTCGATCACGGAAGGCGAAGTGGCCGAGGCCTTCCAGATGGCGGTGCTGAAGAGCCTGCCCATCATCTACCTCGTGCAGGACAACGAGTGGGACATCAGCGCCCATGCACCGGAGTTCCGCAAAGGCGATGCGACGGATTACGCGAAAGGCTTCCCCGGCCTGGAAACACGCACGATCGACGGGACGGATTTCTTCGAGAGTTACGCGACCCTGAACGAGGTGATCGGACTCGTTCGGAAAGAGCGTCGTCCATTCCTGGTGCACGCCAGGGTGCCACTGCTCAATCACCACACGAGCGGAGTGCGCATGGATTTCTATCGGAGCGAACAGAACCTCGCCGAGCACCGCAGGCGCGATCCTCATCCCAGGTTCCTGCAGCAATTGCTCGACCATCGATTGCAGCTCGACGGCCTGAAGAAACTGGAGCAGCAGGCCATCGCTACTGTGAGATCCGACTTCGAACTCGCCAGGAACGCCGAGGACCCGCGCCCGGAAGACGTGACGACGCACGACCTCGCTCCTACCCCGATCACGGAAGAAAAAGGGGAACGCGCACCAGCCGACCGCGAGCCCACGGTGATGGTGGACAGCGCGCTCTTCGCCATCAGGGAACTCATGCAGGAAGATCCGCGCTGCCTGTTGTATGGCCAGGATGTAGGCGCCCGACTGGGAGGCGTGTTCCGTGAGGCGGCCACGCTGGCCCGTGACTTCGGGGACCACCGCGTGTTCAATACCCCGATCCAGGAAGCATTCATAATCGGCAGTACCGTGGGCATGAGCGCCGCCGGTCTCAAACCGATCGTTGAGGTACAGTTCGCGGATTACATCTGGCCGGGGCTCAATCAGCTCTTCACGGAAGTCGCGCGCTCGTGCTACCTCACCGTCGGGAAATATCCCGTGAGCTGCATCCTGCGTGTGCCCATCGGTGCCTACGGCAGCGGCGGCCCCTACCACAGCAGCAGCGTGGAGAGCGTGCTCTGCAACATCAAAGGCATCAAGGTCGCCTATCCGAGCACCGGCGCGGATCTCAAGGGCCTGATGAAGGCCGCCTATCATGACCCGAACCCAGTGGTCATGCTGGAACACAAGGGACTCTATTGGAGCAAGATCCGAGGCACGGAGGATGCCCGGAGCATCGAGCCTTCGCCCGACTACATCATACCGTTCGGCAAGGCCCGTCTCGTGCAGGAAGCTGAGGAGAGGGCCGTCGACCAGGGTCGGGCGGCGGTGATCGTCACCTATGGCATGGGCGTGTATTGGGCGAAGACCGCCGCCAGGGACTTTCCTGGCCGCGTTACGATCATCGACCTGCGAACGTTGGTCCCGATGGATGAGGATGCGGTGATGAGCGCGGTACGCCGTCATGCGCGCTGCCTGGTGGTCACCGAGGAGCAGATCACGAACTCCTTCGCCCAGGCGCTTGCCGGCCGCATCAACGAGCAATGCTTCCGCGACCTGGATGCGCCAGTGCGCTTCCTCGGAGCGTTGGACATGCCGGCCGTGCCCCTGAACAGCACGCTGGAAGCCGCGATGATCCCCAGCTCGGAAAAGGTCTCCGCTGCGCTCGATGGTCTTCTGAGCTATTGAACGTGCCGTGGAGGAGCACCACATCACCGTGCCCCGCACCGCGCGCTACCACGTGCTCGGTGAAGCATTGAAGTCCCGTACGATCTGGATCGTCCTTCACGGCTACGGGCATCTGGCCCGCTACTTCCTGCGCAAGTTCGAAGGACTGGAGGAGGGTCGTCTCATCGTAGCTCCTGAAGGACTTTCCCGTTTCTACCTCGACGACGGACACACGCGCGTAGGATCCACATGGATGACTCGCGAGGACCGCGAACACGAGATCGCCGACCAGCTCACGTACCTCGATCGTCTCTCGGATCATCTGAGAGCCGGCTCTCAAGCTGGTGAGCGCCTGAACGTCCTCGGGTTCTCACAAGGCGTGGCCACCGCCTGCCGCTGGGTGGCGATGGGACGCACCACCATATCGCGTCTGGTGCTGTGGGGAGGAACACTGCCTCCTGATATCGATACGGACGCCTTATCCACACGGCTCAGCGCCTGTCGCGTGGATGTTGTCCAAGGTGCGTCGGACACCGTGGTGCCACCCGGAGCTCTTCAAGGCGAGGTGCGCTGGCGCGAAGCGGGCGTCACCTTCACCAAGCACACCCATCCCGGTGGCCATGAGTTGGACAGCCTGACGCTCAGCCGGCTCTTCAACGATTGAGCCCGCCCTCAGCAATCAAAGGATCCGCAGAAGCGTCGGTCCGTCTTCGCGCAAGATGTACCAGCTTCGCACAACATCCCCACGATCATGAACAAACTCCTACTCGCCGTACCGTTCGGACTTTCCACATCTCTCGCGCTCGCACAGGCCAGCAACTACCCGAACGGCAGCACCGTGGCCGATTTCACGGTGACCGACACCCATGGCCAGGTGCATAACCTGAACACGTACGCCGCCGCCGGTAAATATGTGCTGCTCGACTTCTTCTTCTACAACTGCGGCCCTTGCCAGGCGCACGCCCCGTATTACAGTGAGTTGTTCCAGACCTATGGCTGCAACGGGGGCGACCTCATCTGCATCGAGATCAACGACGGACAGGATACGGATGTGCTCACCGAAGCGTTCTCGGAGGATTTCGCGCCAGGTTTCGCACACCCTCCGGCGGTGGGTAGCGGTGGCGGCCAGGAGCTGACGGCGACTTTCGGTGTGGGTGCCTTCCCGACCTTTTGCCTCATCAGCCCGGCGAAGGAGATGATCAATCAGGACATCTGGCCCGTGAATGACATGAGCACGTTCGTTGACGCGTTCCCGACCGGCAGTGGCATCACCCCACAAGCCTGTGTGGTCGGTATCGAGGAGGCCGCCGTGGCTGCGTTCACCTCCGTGCTCCCGACCGTCACGGATCGCTTGGTGAACGTGAGTTGCCAAGGTCCCCGTGCGCAACCGATCGATCTTCGCGTATTCGACCTGCTCGGCCACAACGTGATGAACCGCACCGTGAACGCCGGCGCGACCTGCACGCTCGACCTCGGGATGCTCCCTTCAGGAGACTACATCATCAAGCTCGTCGCCAATGGTTCCATCAGTGATGCCAAGCGCATCGCTGTGGTGAAGTGAACGGCTCCTGCCCTGTTCGCCAAGAAGCCCCCTGCACACCAGGGGGCTTCCTGTTCTCCATCAAAGCGTGATGGTCGCCTTCTGCGCGCTCCAACCGAGCATATCGTCGATGGTCCGCACGCTAACGCTGTGGTAATTGGGCCTTGCCTGGGCATAGATGTTCATCGCCATCGCCCGGCCTTTTTCCGTGGCGATCATCTGCTCGTAAAGCGGGATGAGGAATTTACGACGTCCCACCTCGGTCAGGAAGGAATCGAGCCGTTCGTAGCTCGGGCCGTAATCGTTCTTCACGCACTGCTCGAGCCATGCTGCCAGGATCTCCGAGTTGCCGCTTTCCGTGAAGTGGAACGCCTTGTCCAGCTCTCCCAAGCGCTGTTCATCCAGGCCGGCGGGAAGGTGCCTGATGAAGTGCATCCATTCGAAGGTGCTCCAGCCCTTTACGGCGAGCTGCCTGGCCGGTTGACCCGAGGCCCACCGCGCGATCTCCTGCTCCACCTTGACGAACCTGTCCGAGGCCGGAACGATGTCGTCATCCGGCAATCCCGTCTGATAGATCCAACGCTCCACATTCACCTCCACTCCGTTCGGCTTCAGCAGCTCATCATTCAGGTATGCGATGAAACGCTCCGTGGTCATGCTCTGGAATGAGAAGCGATCGAAGTAACCGCGCAGGAACGCATCGAATTTCTCGCGGCCCACTTTGCTCTCCAGCACACGCAGAAGACCGTAGCCCTTCTCGTAGGCGATATCCGTCATCCCATCATCCGGATCACGGCCTGCGAGGTCGAGCTTCAGGCGTGTGTCCTCAGGGTGTTTCCCGGACTCCAGGTCCTTGATGCTTGCCACGAGGTCCTGATGTCCGAGCATGCCGGTCATCGCGCTGTAGTCCGCGCCGTAGAGCTTCTCACTGATGCGATGTTCGAAGTACACGGTGAATCCCTCGTTCAACCAGAAGTCGTTCCAGTTCGCGTTCGTCACCAGATTGCCGCTCCAGCTATGTGCGAGCTCATGCGCGATGAGCGCCGTCAGCGACCGGTCGCCAGCGATGATCGTCGGCGTGGCGAACGTGAGCATGGGATTCTCCATGCCACCGAACGGGAAGCTGGGGGGCAGCACGATCACGTCGTAGCGCCCCCAGCGGTACGGGCCATACAGCTCTTCGGCCGCGGTCACCATCTTCCCCATATCCGCGAATTCCCATACGGCCTTGTCCAAGACCGTTTTCTCCGCGTAGATCCCCGTGCGCTCATCGATGGGCTTGAAGGCGATGTCGCCCACGGCCAATGCGATGAGGTAGGCAGGTATCGGCTTGTCCATGTGGAAGGTGTAGACGCCATCCTCGCTGCGCACTTGGGCGTTCTGTGCGCTCATCACCGCCATCAGGTCGTTCGGCACTGTCACTTTCGCGCTGTAGGTGAACCGGATCCCCGGACTGTCCTGAACAGGGATCCATGAACGGGTAAGGATGGCCTGCCCCTGTGTGAAGAGGAAGGGCTTCGACTTGTCGGCGGTCTGCTCCGGTGACAACCACTGCAGGGCACGCGCGCCGTCCCCTGTGGCATACTCGATGATCACCGTGTCGACCCCTTCCGGCAGTTCCACCGTCAGGGCCCTGCCCAAGAATGTGCTGTCACCCAACGTGTACTCGGCCGGGCTGCCATCGGGCAGTTTCACCGAGCGTATGGACAGGCCATCCGTGTCGAAGCGCACCGTATCACCGGACGAACGCTTGAGCGCATAGGTGGCGGTACCACTGATGCGGTGCGCGCCCATATCCACATTCAGGTCCAGGTCAAGGTGGGTGACCACGGCTTCATCGGGCCGGGCGCAGCTGTGCGGGTCCATGATGGATGCGGGCGTTGATGATTGACGTTTATCCGTCTTGGGACTGTTCTGAGAGCTGTTCTCCTGGCCACAGGCGCCGAACAACAGAGCGCATGATACCGTCAACAGAAAATTCGATCGTTGCATGTTCTTTCCGTGGGGGCGAAAGTAGAACCGGGCGAAAAGGCTCCGGGATCTGTGACCAGCAGTTGGGCCACACAGCTCCCACTACCCATGTGCGAAAACACGAAGGGCCACCCAAAGGCGACCCTTCTTCAGTCGGGGTGACTGGATTCGAACCAGCGACCACTTGCACCCCATGCAAGTGCGCTACCGGGCTGCGCTACACCCCGAAAGAGGGCGCGAATGTAGCGGAACAAGGGATCCAACAAGGAAGGCGGCCTTCCGACCGCCCTCCCAAGCACCCAACAGGGCCCACCGGACCTACATCTTGGACAGCAGAACGCCGTCCACGACATGGATCACCCCATTGGATTGGTTCACATCCGCGATGGTCACCGTGGCCATGCCGCCATTGGCGTCCCAGACCATCAACTTGTCGCCTTTCATGCTGAAAGAGAGGTCTCCGCCTGCGACGGTCTTCATCGTCGCCTTTCCACCGCCCTTTTTGATCGCTACCATCACATCCTTCGCGTTGAACTTCCCGGCCAACACGTGGTAGGTGAGAACACCGGAAAGCTGTGCTTTGTTCTCGGGCTTCAACAAGTTGTCCACCGTTCCGTTCGGCAGCTTGTCGAACGCTGCGTTCGTCGGGGCGAGAACGGTGAACGGCCCGGGGCCGGACAGGGTCTCCACCAGTCCGGCGGCCTTCACGGCAGCGACCAGGGTGGTGTGGTCCTTGGAATTCACCGCGTTCTCGATGATGTTCTTCGATGGATACATCGGTGCGCCGCCGACCTCCACGGTCTTCTCTTTCATCTTGCCTCCGTCCATCTGGGCCATGGCGTTGAGGCCCATTCCTGCGGCCAGCATCAGTGTGGCCAGTTTGATCGTCGTATGCATGTGTTCGTGTTTGATGTTGTCTGAAGTGCCTCCTGATGAACGTTCAGGAAGACATACGCCGGCATGCCCGCACCCGGATCATCGCATCCGGAAAAAACCGCAGCGCAACGAGAACGCCGTCCAATGGACGGCGTTCTCGTTCTATCAGCAGATCGGGGCTAGCCGGTCTGGCCCATCAACACCATCGCGCTGAGCGTGGGGGCGGGCACGCCTCCGGCCTTTTCCAGGGTAACGGCGAACGCCTGCGCCGGACCGATGTCCTTCATACGATGCAGGTGGGCACCATCATCGGTCAATGGCATCATACCAGCGTCAACAGGCTGGCCTTCCACGATGGCCCAGAGCTGGTACTGCATACCCTTAGGCGGTGCGGGCAGTGAAGCCGGACCCATGTGTACTTCCCGGCTGTTCGGATCCCAGTAGATCCGCGCGGTGGCCTGCGGTGTGTTCCCCATTCCGTTGAGTTGGACCATCCGCATCGCCGGGGCCATGAGCACAGCCAGTTCGCTCTGCGATGCGGAAAGCGAAGCTCTGTGCGTTTCCAGTTGTCCCGCAAGCACGGTCCGCTCGTTCTCGAGCCCGGTGAGGCGCTCACGGACCTGTCTCAGCTCGGACCATTGCATCCAGTTGCCGAGGCCGCTCAACAGCAAAGCACCTATGCTCGCCGCCGCCAACCAATTGAAGCGGGAGGCCGGTGCGGGTGTCACGGGAGCCATGGGCCGCACGTTACCACCGGCGCCGATGGATCCCATCACGGCTGCACGAATCCGGGCCGGCGGTACTTGCGCCACCGTGCGTGCATGGGCTTCCAACGCGAGTTCGATGGACTCCAGTTCGGCACGTACCTCCGCATCGGTGGCGCGCAAACGCTCGATCAGCGCGCGCTCCTCCGGCGTGCTCTCGCCCAACACGTAGGCTTCGAGCACTCCTGATGCTATGAGTTCCTGCGCGTTCATTGGTGTTCCTTCAGCGCGGTCCGCAAGGATAAAAGGGCCGCCCGCGTTCGCGACTTCACCGTGCCGAGCGGCAAGCCGGTGCGTTCGGCGATCTCCTGCTGGGTGTACCCTTGGTAATAGGCCATATCGATGAGCTCCCGGTGTTCCGTCGGCATCCTTTGCAGCACGCGGTCCATGCCGATGTGCTCGAGTTCCTGCCAAGCTTCGTCGGAGCCCGTGCGATATACGTTCTTGTCCAAGGCCTGGACCGATCCCCTCGACCGGTACTCCGCCGTGCGCACCATATCGATAGCCGCATTGCGAGCGATATTGAGCATCCAGGTGAATGGCCGCCCCTTGCTGGCATCATAGGTATGGATGCTCCTCCAGATCTTGACGAAAGCGTCCTGCAGAACCTCTTCCGCGCGCGCATCCTCCTTCACCACCTTCAATATGATGCCGTACAAGGTGGCGGAATACCGGTCGTACAGCTGGCCGAACGCCTCCTGATCGCCCCGGCCGACCGCCTCGAACAACACGTATTCCGGTCCTTCCATCGCATGCGCTGCGGAGCAAAAGTAGCGTTGGTGAACAGCAGCGCCCGCCGGATGGCGGGCGCTGCGAACTCCTCAGGTATCCGATACAACCGGGGACACTCACTCCACCAGGGCGGTGAGCGAACTGACCGGGATCATCCCATAGTGGTGCGCAACATGCGGGTCCCTGGTGCCCGGTCGCAATTCGATGACACCCACCGGAGCGGAGAACCGCATCGCTTCACCGCTCGCATCCGCGAAAAGGACCACGTCGAACTCCACTTTGCGATCCCGTTGCTTCCCGCCCTGGCAGGCCTTGCGCCCATCGACCACCACCTCTTTGGTCATGCACCCGGTCTGCGCGAACCTGAGCGTGTAGCGATCATCGGCGGGCGCGCACACCCAGAACCGGCCGTTCGGGCGGATGGTCAGCGGCATGCGCTCGCCGTCACTCGAGATGATCTCGCCGATGGCACGCAGTCCGGTGGCTTCGGCTGTGAGCACCTTGCCCGTCAGGATCAACTGCCCTTGGGCGCGGCTGGCAGCAACAGAAAGGATGAACAGAAGTGTGAAGAAGATCGCAGCGAACATTCCGCTGGGTACTGGTTTGGCATGGGCTTTCATGGCTATCGTATTGATATCCCGAAAGTGGCCGTGGGCCGAAGCCGGAACCATACCCACTTGGGGGTAATTGCGGCGCCCGGACGACGTCGGCCCGGGCCGATCTACCCCCGATCAGGCATCCGCCCGGTCCCGCAGGGGCAGATCGACGGTCACCGTGGTGCCATGACCGACCTGCGAATCAACCACCACAACGCCCCCGAGAGCCGAAGCGCGCTCGCGAAGATTCCCCATGCCCATGCCCTCCTTGGCGCTGGACAGATCGAAGCCGACACCGTTGTCCTCGACAAGCACGTTGAGGGAGGCAGGTGCCCGGTTGACCTGAATGCTCAGTTCCGTGGCCTTGGCATGCTTGAGCACATTGCCGACCGCTTCCTGCACCATGCGGTAGACAGCCACTTCCATGGCCGCGTTCAAACGCTGGTCAAGCCCATGTACACCCAGTTCCACATCCATGGTTCCAGGGACACGAAGCGTCCCACACAGATCCTCCAACGCGACCTTCAGGCCGAACTTGGCAAGATCCCCCTTGACCATGTCGTGGCTGATGCGCCGTACCTCCACCACCGCCTCATCCAACAACTTGAATGCCTGGTCGTCCTGTCTGTCGATGCGTGCCCCGAGATCCTCGATGCGGCCTTGGAGCGCACTGAAACGCAACCGTATGGTGCTCAGCAATGCGCCCATCCGGTCATGCAGTTCCTTGGCCACCCGGGTGCGCTCCTTCTCCTGGCCGAGCATCATCGCGTCGAACGAACGGATCTCCTGTTGCTTCAGCAATTCGTTCACTTGTTGCTCATGCAGCTGCCGGGTCTGGGCCTGGCGTGCGCGTAGGTTCTTGACGTTGCGCACCACCAGGATCAGCAGCAGCACCAGCAATCCGGCGATGATCGCACTGCCCGTCAGTTGAAGGTCGCGACGACGGTTCCGGGCTTCCACGACCGCGATACGCGCCTCTTTCTTCCCCAACTCGTATTTGTACTCAAGGTCCATCGTGAGCTCACCGCTCTCGCGCTCCTCCAGGGTATCGTCGATGTCGATGTAAGCTTCCATGAACTCACCGGCCTCCTTATCCCGATCGAGCGCGCGAAGCGACCGGGCCAGCTGCCACAACGCGCTCCTGACAGCTTCCAAGGCTCCGCTTGAGCGACCCAGTTCCAGCGCGCGCTTTGCCGTTGCCAGCGCTTCATCCGCATGTCCTGAAGCGCGCTGCAGTTTCGCCAAGGTCACCAGATCCATCGCCTGACCCAACGTATCCTTGATCTCCTGCCTGATGGCCAGGGCTTGGTCCAACTCAGTGCGAGCCCTGGTCAGGTCCTCGCGGTTCCAATGCAACAAGGCGATGGCCCCATGCAGGTCGGCGGCGAACAACTTGTCACCCTTCGTAGAGGGGTCTTCAAGAGCACCTTCATACACGGCGATAGCAGGGCCAATGCTGTCTTGGTGCATCTGGGAAAGTGAGCTACCGATATTGAATACCGCATTCTGTTCGAGCGGCAGGAACCCGCTCTCCCTGGCACAGGCCCGCGCTTGACGGAAAAGTGCCAGCGCCTCGGCGAACCGCTCCTGTTGGTACAGGATGTTACCTCTGTTGATGGTGATGTTGCAACGTGCGAGCGGGTAACCGATGGATGCCTCGCGCCTTTCGGCGTCGATGAGCGCGGTCAACGCCCCCTGCACATCGCCCAGTTTCCGCAGGATCTCCGCCTTCAGGACGAGCGCTGAGATCGCCTGCTTTCCCAAGCCGTTGCCCTCGGCAAGACGGAACTCCGCCTCGGCCTGGATCGAGGCACGATCGAACCGGCTCAATTGCTTCAACAATCGCGTGTGCTCATCGAGACAGGCGAAGCGCACCAAGGGGCTCAGCCCGGAGGTATCCCGGATCGAACTGTCCAAGCGATCGAGCGCCAGGCGGGCTTTCCCTTCTGAACGTAGCAGGCGTGATCGCCAGGCCGCGATAAGGGTCCGGGCCTCCCTGTCGGTCGCAGTGCTTTCTCCGACACTGTCCAGGATGCGTTCCTGTCCCACGACATCACCTTGCTGGTAAAGCAGTTCCATGCGACCGATCAGCCCCTCCGGAGATACAGTCTGCCCTTGGCTCCGAAGAACCATCAGCAAGCAGACGCACGACAGAAGCCGTCCGATCACGACCGGTCCGGACAATGGACGACGCACTTTTCCGGATCCATCGATCAACGGCCGTCGCGCACCGGCGGTTTGTCCTCGTGATCGTGGATCTCCCTACCGGTCTCATCCACGATGCGGTACTCGATGTAACGCTGACTGACGCCGGTAAAGATGATATCCATGTCCCATGTATCTGTCCGTGGGTGCGATCCGCGCACCGAACTGTAGGACAGCGTATACACGCGCTGGTCCTGCGTGTAGGCCGTGCGTTCAAGAGGCACGAGATCGCCGTCCGTTTCCACGATCGCCGTGTAATGGAGACCAGGGGTCCCTGGTTCGATCAAGGTGAACTTGGTGATGGCCATGGCTATGGTGGGTTTTGGTGGTCCGGGTCGAAGGGCGGCGTCCTCAAGAGTGCTTGTCGGGGTCGATCCAACCGCGCTCCATCGCATACTTCACGAGCGCAGTGGACGAATGTATCCCCAATTTATGGTATATATTCTTCCGATGTGTCTCCACCGTCGCCGGGCTAAGGAAGAGGAGGTCCGCGACCTCTCCTATCGTCTTGTCCGCGACGAGGAGTTTGACCACATCCTTTTCGCGCTTGGACAGCACGGCCGGTTTCGGTGCAGTGGCGCCATTTTCCGAGGAAGCGGCCTGCACCATGATCTCCTGCACCGTGCTGGCGAAGTACCGATCTCCACGGGAAACCGCCAGTATCGCCTCACGCAGTTCACCTCGTCCGGTGTTCTTCAGCACATAGCCGCTCGCTCCAGCTCCCATCATCTCGTCCACCATCTCCTTGTTGCCATACATGCTCAAGGCCAGCACGGCCGGTAGGTGCTTCACCTTCTTGTGACGGATCATCCGCGTGGCCTCGATGCCATCGAGTTCCGGCATGCTGATGTCCATGATCACAACGTCCGGGGCGAGCGCTCCGGCCTTTTCCACTGCTTCCCTGCCGTTCAAGGCATCACCGACGATCTCGAACATCGGCTCCTGATCGAGGATGGCGCGTATACCATCGATCACCATGCGGTGATCATCGACGATGAGCACGCGCAAGCGCCTCGGTGTGGCGGGGTCGGTGGCCATGGGGAGAGTGGACCGGGGTGGGCCGGTCTGCGGGGAAAATACCCCATCTAGCCCTGCTTCCATGACTATCGGTGCGATTTTCATCGTTGTCATGATCATGCGCTCAAGGGAATACGCACCTTCAAGGTGTACCCGCCCTCAGGGAGTTCGCCCCGCTCCATGAGGCCTTTGAGCTGGGTTACCCGGTTCTCCAGCCGCCGCGATCCAGGCCCGCCCCCCTGGGAGCTGCTCGTGGCACTTGTACCATTGTTCTCCACCCACAGCATGCAACCGCTCGCATCTCTCTCCAACCGTATCGTGAGACGATCCACACCCAGTAAACCTAGCGTCTCGTCCACGGCATCACTCACCAAGTGATAGATCGCCATCTGCTCACCCCGCGCGAAAGGCTCCTCCAACCCGGCCGTATGGAGATCGACGTTCAGTTTACCTGAAGCACGGAGGCTCCAGCAGAGATCCTCGAGCGGAATGACCAATCCACAACGTTCGAGGACATAGCGGATGCTGGTTCGGCCGGCCTGGCGCAGATCCACCATCGCCTCCCCCAACCCTTTCCTTATGGCTTCCTCCCTGGCGATCTCCCGTTGTTCGAACCCGTCGAGCCGTTCATCCATCGCTGCGAACCCGTCCACCACGGTCTTCATCAATGCGGCAAGGCGCTCGGTCAGGTCGCTGTCAGCACGTTCACGCTGACGCATTGAACCCCGCTCGACGGCTTCCTGGATCCGCATCCGCTGACCGTGCAACAACCCGTCCATTTCGCGAGCATGACGCGCACGATCCGCATCCGCGATCAGCCGCTCCCTTCTCCGTGAACGCCAGACGATCAAACAGGCCGAGCCCAACAACAGGACCACCAAAGCGAACACAAGACCTTCCCAATGGGGCAATGACCCCGGTTGGGGAACTCCGAGAACGATCGCGCCACCAGCCGTCGCCCACTCACACTCACGGACGCGTGCCGGGTGGATCGATCGCTCCATATGGCGGTGGTCGATCATTCGGATCAATTCACCATCCAGCCACGCTCCAAAGCGTACCGCACGAGTCCGGTCGCGTTGTGGAAACCCAGCTTGTGCAGGATGTTCTTGCGGTGGGTCTCCACCGTGGCAGGGCTCAGGCCCAGGGATTCCGCGATCTGCAGCGTGGACCGCTCGTTCGCGATCATCCGGATGATCTCCTTCTCCCGTTTCGTAGGGCCCGGAGCCGTGCCTACACCCGCACGCGACCGTACCGGTGGGTCCATGATGGATGTGACCTCTTCTGACAAATGCCGCAGACCGGCCGCCACCCGCTCGATGGCCAGGCACAGCTCTTTCCGACCCGCGTTCTTCAGGAGGTACCCACTGACCCCTGCATCGAGCAGCTCATTCACGAATTCACTATTGGCGTACATGGACAACATCAGGATCTTCTGCTCCGGCCGCCATGCGCGCAACTCCCGCGCAGCCTCGATGCCGTCCATCACCGGCATGCTGATGTCCAGGATGATCACATCGGGCCGTTCATCCCGTGCCAGAACGAGCGCCTCACGCCCGTTCATAGCCCGGCCCACGATCCGGAAGCGAACGTCATTATCCAACAGAGCGGTGAGCCCGTCAAGGATGATGCGCTGGTCGTCCACCAGCAGGAGCGTGATCGGTGCCATGGGAGCTTTGGCGTGGGTTTTCTTCCGTGGTCACGAAGTTCGGGGGCTCGACCCGGCCAGACAATACCCTCTTCAGGGTAATTCGCGTGCATCAGGGCGTTCCTTCGGGTAGAGGCAGGTCGATAACCACTGTCGTGCCGCGCCCTGGGCGACTGTCCAGGTCCACAGTGCCGCCCAATTCGGCGGCCCGGGCGCGCAGATTGGACAGGCCCATACCGGGAGCAGCCTGTTCCGTATCGAACCCGGTGCCGTCATCCTCCACCAGGATGTTCAGATAGGCCGGAGAGCGCGTGACCTGTATGTCCAACCGGCCGGGCTTCGCGTGCTTCAGGGCATTGCTCACCGCCTCCTGCACCATGCGGTATGCGGCGATCTCCAGGCGCTTCTCCAACCGGCTGTCCAGACCGAACGTGTTGAGTTCCACCCGCAACCTGCCCGGCACATCCAAAGCATCACGCAGATCCTCCAGCGCTGCGGCCAGGCCGAAACTGGCCAGCGTGCCGTGCTCCATGTCGTGGCTGATGCGCCGGACCTCCCCGACAGCCGTATCGAGAAGACCGGCAACGCGCTCGTATTGCACCCCGGCAGTATCCTCAACCCTGGCCATGCGCTCCTCGAGCGCCCCGAACTGCATCTTCACCGCACTCAGCAGACTGCCCACACGGTCATGCAGGTCCCTGGCGATACGGGTGCGCTCCAACTCCTGGCCGCGCAGCACGGCGTCAAGCGCCCGTATCTCCTGCTGCTTCAGCAACTGCGAAACCTCCTGCCCGTGCATGATCCCGGCCTGCATCCGCAGCTCACGCTGGAACCGCCAATTGCGCCAGGCCAGTATCGCCAGGACCAGGGCAAGCAGCGTGATCCCCAAGGCCATGTTGCGCAACACGCGCTCCTTCGCCATGCGTTCGCCAAGGTCCATGATCTCGGCCTCCTGCTCATGCGCCTTGTATTTCTGACGCATTTCAGCACGTGCGAGTTGGTCCGTCGCCTCCGCGTTGATGAACGAATCGCTGGCGGCAATGTGGGCGCTCAGGTAGGACTGGGCTTCCTTCCACAGTCCCTGCCGCTCGCTCAATGTGGCGAGGTTGCGAAGCGCGCCCATCCGGGCCACCAGGCTCTGACCTGCCGCCATCAGCGCCGCTTGGAACAGCGAATCGCTCCTGGCGAACCGCCCTTCCGTCAGGTCGATCGTCCCAAGATCCGACAGGATGTACGAGCGGTCCTCCTCATGGTGCCACTTGGACGTGGTTCGAAGGACGGAATCCAACACTACCCGCGCATCGGAAAGGCGGCCAAGTTCCAGCAGATAATGGCCCCGGTGGTTCATGGCGACGAGCCGGTCCTCCATCGGAACACCGGCTACTTCCATCAACTTGAGCGCCGTATCCACCCTTCCCAATGCGATCTGGAACTCACCCCGCGCCGCAGCCACCATCCCAAGGTTCCGGACCGCCTCGGCTTCCGCAGCGGCCAGACCAGCCATGCGCGCGTGCTCCTTCTGCTGGATGTAGTACCCCTCGGCCTGATCCAAGCGCCCCAGTTCGAAATAGAGGTTGCCGAGGTTGTTGAGCAGATCACCGGTCCTGATCGCATCGGCCAGTTCTCGCGCGATCACCAGCGCTTTGTAATAACTGGTCGCCGCCGCTTCCGGATCGCCCAGTCCCTTCTGCGCCCCACCCAAGGTCACCAAGGCCGAGCAGGTCCCCTTACGGTCGCCGGTCACTTCGGCTACGCGCAGGCTCCTGCCCGCATACTCCAAGGCTTTCGAGAAGTCGCCCTTTTCGTGGTACCACTTCCCAAGCGATTTCGCCGCGCTCTGTTCACCCTTTTGATCGTGGATCGCCGAAGAGATGGACAGCGCCCGCTCCATGCTGGTGAATGAACTGTCAAGCGTGGATATGCTTTCATGCAAGGCCAGCGAGACCTTTCGCCAGGCATCGGCGAGACGTACCGAGTCGTTGTGCTCCTGGGCCCAGCCCAACGCGGTGTTCGCCCAGGCCAGGGCCTGCTCCGGCTGTCGTTCGCGCTCCTTGAAGGAGCGGTCCAGTAACCGATCAACGCTATCCGCCTCAAGCCCTTGGCCCACCGCACCGATACCCCCACAAGCCATCAGCACCATCACCGCCAGCGTCCTTCGCGGCAAGAGACAAACACGTCTGGCGATGGCGGTCATGGGGTCCGAACCGGGGCGTTGAACCTTCTATCGCACACCTGCGATCACCCGTTTGCCGACTCTCAAAGACTCCTGGCCCGTCATCAATGGACCGACCAGTTGGAACTCCGGAGTTGCGGGCATGGAGAGGATCCGGACGCCTTCGCCCCCGGAAAGTGTCGCACCTGGGAGCGCAATGGTCGCTTCGCCCATCTCACCGCCGCTGAACGCCAGCATCCCGTAAGTCGCTGTTCCGCTCATGTAAGGAGTGGGTGGCCCGCCGGTGATCGGATCCTCTGAATCGGAATGGTCGGTATGGATGCGCGTTTTCTCCGATCCACCGCCATCCATCAAGCACTCCACGATGATGGAATCGACCTCTTGGGACACGGGGATCAATGTCTGGTGGTACAGACCCTGCACGATACCACCCGGGTCATTGCATTGCACGCGATACCTGACAAACAGCTTGCGCGGGTCGGACATGTCGAAGCTGGCCTCCGGCACGTACGTGGTGTCCGGGAGCGGGAGCAGCACGTTCAGCAGATAGCCCCGCGCCTCCCCTTTCTCGGCCTTCTGCAGGTAGATGTACGGTTTCAGAGGCGGGACGTCCTCCACTGCCTTGGAGTTCCCGTACAGATCGCCGTGCAGATGGACCGCCACGGGGACGGAATGGTACTCCGCGGCATCCACATCGACCAGGTAGGTCAAGCGAACGAGCAACATGACGGCGACGATCAACAGGAAGGCGATGACGTACTTCATGGTGGTGGGCTGGTTGGTATTCGTTCTTAGAAGGTGCCGATGGCCATGAGCGGTGCCGGCCGATCCGGGCCATACAAAGGTGCGATCCCCGGATCGCCCGTGAAATACCCTGGTCAGGGTAATTCCAGGGCCTTTCCGCAGGGCCTGGCCGCCTCCGGGGCGCTCCGAGGGCACCTGTGAACGCGGAACCGATCAGCGGGAGGCATCTCCCGGGGCATCATCCCGACGTGGACAATAGCGGAGATGATGAACTCGTTCGTGAACGGCTTCCTCACGTGACGAACGGCACGACCCCGGCCCAGGGCGCCTCTACTTTCGCGCCGCCTTTCAGCATCCCATGCGCTCATTCCTCCTTCTCGTGACAATCCCGCTCGTCTTCACGGGCCTGTTCGCCCAGCAGACCTTCACCGTCAGCGGCTATGTGAACGACTCGACCAGCGGGGAATCGCTCATCGGGGCGAGCATCTTCATCAAGGAGATCCAGAAGGGTGTCACCACCAATACATACGGCTACTATTCGGTGACGCTCGCCGAAGGGAACTACACCTTCATCACACGTTATATCGGGTATGCCCAACAGGACCGCACGATCGACCTGCGTGCGGACGTGAAGATGAACATCGATCTGAAGCCGACCGTGACTGAGATCAAGCAGGTGGAGGTGGTGAAAGAGAAACGCAAGAGCAACACGGAGAGCACGGACATGGGCCGCATCGATGTGGACGTCCAAAAACTGAACACGCTGCCAGCGCTGCTCGGCGAAGTGGACATCCTGAAGGTGATCCAATTCTTGCCCGGGGTGAAGAGCAATGGCGAAGGGAACAGCGGGTTCTACGTGCGCGGTGGTGGGCCGGACCAGAACCTGATCCTCCTGGATGAAGCCACGGTGTACAATGCCAGCCACCTGTTCGGCTTCTTCAGCGTGTTCAACGCCGATGCGGTGAAGAACCTGGAACTGATCAAAGGCGGCATGCCCGCGAACTATGGCGGCCGAACGAGTTCGGTGCTCGACATCACCATGAAGGAAGGCAACGACAACCAGTTCCATGGACAGGGCGGCATCGGTCTGATCAGCTCGCGCTTCACCTTCGAAGGGCCCATCGTGAAGGACAAGAGCTCCTTCATCGTGAGCGGCCGGCGCACCTACATCGATGTGCTCACGAAACCCTTCCTGAAGGACAACCCCAACTTCGGCGGCACAGGGTACTACTTCTATGACCTGAACGCGAAGGCCAATTACCGCATCAGCGACAAGGACCGGCTCTACCTCAGCGGCTACTTCGGCCGGGATGTATTCGACTTCGGCACGAGCGACCCAGGCGATCCCAAATTCCGCATCCCTTGGGGCAACACCACCGTGGCCGCCCGCTGGAACCACGTCTTCGGCCCGAAGCTCTTCGTGAACACCACCGCCACCTTCAGCGACTACCAGTTCGAGTTCAATGGCGAGCAGAGCGATTTCGCCTTCAAACTCTTCAGCGGCATCAAGGACTACGGCCTGAAAGTCGATCTGAGCCAGTATCCCAACGTGCGCCACAGCCTGAAGTATGGCGGGCAGTACATCTTCCATACCTACACCCCCAGCACCGTGGATGTCTCCAGCGGCGACACGCAGTTCAACATCGATGAACCCAGCCGACTGAAGGCGCACGAGACCGCCGTGTACGTCCTCGACGAGTTCGACGTGAACGAGAAGGTCCGACTGAACGGGGGCCTGCGGTTCACCTCCTTCGCGCATGTCGGCACCTTCCGCGAGTATGTGCTCAACCAGGAGGGCGAACCCTCCGGCGATGAGGTCAATTATGGGCGGGGAACATCGGTGAAGACCTACTACGGCCTTGAACCACGGCTCTCCGCCCGATACAAGCTGGACGACAAGAGCAGCATCAAGGCGAGCTTCAACCGCAACCTGCAGTACGTGCACCTGGCGAGCTTCAGCAGCATCGCCCTGCCCACGGACGTATGGGTGCCCAGCGGAAAGAACGTGAAACCGCAGGTCGGCATACAGTATGCGGCGGGCTACTTCCGCGACTTCAAGGAGCGCACCTACGAAGCCAGCGTCGAGGTCTACTACAAGGACATGCAGAACCTCATCGAATACAAGGAGGGCGCGCAGCCACAGGACAACGGCAACACGAACTACGACGCCAACCTCGTCTTCGGCGACGGCTATTCCTACGGCGCGGAGTTCTTCGTGAAGAAGCGCACCGGCCGCCTCAACGGATGGGTGGGCTACACCTGGAGCAAGACCATGCGCAAATTCCCGGAGCTGAACAACGGCGAGGAATTCCCCAGCCGCTGGGACCGCCGGCACGACCTGAGCGTGGTGGCCAGCTACGAATTCAACAAGCGCTGGACCTTCGGCGCCACCTTCACCTACCAGACCGGCCAGGCCGTTACGCTTCCCGTGAACCGGTATTGGATCGAAGGCCGCCTGGTGAGCGAATACACCGAACGCAACGGCTACCGAATGGCACCCTACCACCGCCTCGATGTGGCCGCCACCTTGCTGAACAAGGAAACCAAGAAAGTGAAAGACCCCGTCACCGGCGAGGTGAAGGAGGTACCACGCAAATACCGCAGCAGTTGGACCTTCGGTGTGTACAACACCTACAACCGGGCGAACCCCTACTTCATCTATTTCGCACAGGACGGTGAACTCTCCACCGGCAACTTCCAGATCGTGGCCAAGCAGGTCTCGCTCTTCTCGATCCTTCCGTCCGTAACCTGGAATTTCAAGTTCTGATGCGCACGTACAACTACATCCTGACGGTCCTGGCCGCGCTCGTGTTCGTCTCCTGCGAGAAGGAGGTGGAAGTGGACCTGCCCGAGACCGACCCCAAGCTCGTGGTGGAGGGCACCATCGAGAACGGCAAACCGCCGATCGTGATCCTGACCAAGACCCAGAGCTACTTCGCGCCGACGGACATCAACTCCATCTCCAGCATATTCGTGAAAGATGCCACCGTTACCGTGAGCGACGGAACGACGACGGTCACGCTTCTGGAGATCAGCTCCGAAGGGCTCACTGAAGAGCAGATCCAACAAGCTGCGGAGGCGACCGGCATCGACCCCACACTGCTCGCCAATTCCGACATCTGCGTGTACTCGCTCATCGACAATTCCTTCCTGGGCGAGATCGGCAGGACATACGCCCTGAACATCCAGGGCGCGGGCATGACGTGCTCCGCCGTTACGCACATCCCGAACATCGTTCCGTGGGATTCCACTTGGTGGCGGTTGGCTGAACAGGATGCGGATGACGACAGCAGCGGCTACATCTGGGGAAGGCTCATCGACCCGGACACCTTGGGCAATGGCTATCGGCACTATGCCCGCCGCATCTACTCGACCGATCCAGACTTCGTGGAGGACAGCCGGTTCATCTCCCCGCTAGGTACCACCTTCAACGACAAGTACCTGAACGGCCTCACGGTAGACCTGTTCGCCGTGCGCGGCCGCAACCCTTATACGGACAATGAGGATGACGAGACAGCCGGTTATTTCCTGCGCGGGGATTCGGTGGTCATGAAGCTGGTGAGCATGGGTCTCGATGAGGTCGACTTCTACATGACCTACGACAACAACGTGGCCAGCCAGGGCGACATGTTCAGCACGCCAGCGAACGCGCGCAGCAATGTAGATGGTGGGTTGGGCATCTGGGCCGGGTGGGCGGCTTACTACGATACGCTCGTCTGCCAATAGGCTTCCACGGCGGGTAACAAGGGGCAAGTGTCCGGGGTGAAGGGCGAGCTATTTTCGCGCCCCTTTCCGAAATGAGCGACTCCCCCGAACACGTCAAATGCCTGATCATCGGATCGGGCCCCGCAGGTTATTCCGCCGCCATCTATGCCGCTCGCGCCGATCTGAAGCCGGTGCTCTATGAGGGGCCCCTGCCCGGCGGCCAGCTCACCCAGACCACTGAGGTGGACAACTACCCGGGATATCCGCACGGCCGGTCCGGACCGGAGATGATGGAGGACCTGAAGGCCCAGGCCAGGCGTTTTGAAACCGACATCCGCAGCGGCTGGGTGACCAAGGTGGACCTGACCGGCCCCGTACACAAGGTGTGGGTCGATGAGAAAACGGAGATCCATGCGGACAGCGTGATCATCAGTACCGGGGCCAGCGCCAAGTGGCTCGGCCTGCCCAACGAGTTACGCTTGCGCGACATGGGTGGTGGCGTCACCGCCTGCGCGGTGTGCGATGGCTTCTTCTTCCGCGGCCAACACGTCGCACTCGTGGGTGCCGGTGATACGGCCTGTGAAGAGGCGACCTACCTGGCCAAGCTCTGCCCCAAGGTGTACATGCTCGTGCGCAAAGACGGGTTCCGCGCCAGCAAGGCCATGGTGCATCGCGTGGAGAGCACGCCGAACATCGAGGTGCTCTTCAACACCGAGGTGCAAGACGTCCTCGGCCAGCACGCCGTGGAAGGCCTGATCGTGGTGAACAACCTCACGCGCGAGGAACGCAAGCTCGACGTGACCGGTCTCTTCGTCGCCATCGGCCACAAACCCGCCACCGACCTCTTCAAGGACTGGCTGGACATGGACGACACCGGTTACCTGAAGCACAAGGCCGACAGCACGCATACCAACGTTGCCGGTGTTTTCGTTGCCGGGGATGCTGCCGACAAAGTGTACCGCCAGGCCATCACCTCGGCGGGAACGGGATGCATGGCGGCGCTGGATGCTGAACGCTACCTCGCCGCCACCGGCAAGCACTGATCGCTCCACGATCGGAACGGTTCCTGCCGTTCACGCGATCATGCGCCCGGCTTTTCTCTGTTCCGCATTCATCGCACTGAGCGCCGCCGCACAGTTCCCGCTGCCCTTCTGGGAGCGCTATGACAGCACGCACGTCGTGCTCGCCTCACTGCCCGATGCGCCGCCGTGGCCGGACACGCTTTGGGCCAACGGCATCATTCCCGTTCCTGTTGAACGCTTCGATACCGTCGTGGTGGATCAATGTTGCATGGATCCCGACCCGCCGATCGTGATGGCCCGCGTGAAGCGATGGCCGACGGACACGTCCGGTGAAACCCTCCCCCTCTTCCGGCAACGCATGGATGCCGATAGCGCGGATTGGTTCCTCATGGGCGACTGGCGCAACGAGCCGGACTCCATGATCCCCCTCACCGCTCATCGGAACGCACTCGTGCGGTACATCTGGAACAAGGAGGGTTTGGAGGTACAGACCGACCACTATGGCATCTGGCGCACGAACTTCATCCATCATATGAAGCGCGGGGCCTGCGGAACGATGGCGCGCGACAGCTTGAAACTGATGCGTTGCTCTCCGCACACCATCTACCGCAACACCGAACCGTCCGTACTCCTGTTGTTCGTACATGACCAGCTCGTGGCCGTCCTTCAGGACAACAACGGAACGGGCCTGGATACCTGGGGGTACTTCGACCGGTCATCCCGCGGGAAAGTCGTCACGGCCCGGGCCGGAGGTGAGGAGGCGATCATCCTCTCCAGCGGTGAAGTGCTCGTTCGTGGACGGGAACGCTGGGAGCTGCGCTACCGCGAGCCGTCCATCTATCGCGGCGAGTGCGATTGTGAATAGGGCTCCATCTTCGCGCTGTGAAGCGATCGGTCCACCTGCTCATCATCGATGATGAGCCGCAGCTGCGGAACATGCTGCAGCGGCTGTTCACCGGTGAAGGTTACCAGGTGACCACCGCAGAGGATGGCGCACATGGTATGAAGCAGGTGAAGGCGCACGACCCCGACGTGGTGCTTTGCGATGTGCGGTTGCCCGATGCGAACGGCGTTGAACTCACCAAGGCGATCAAAGCGCTGCAACCCACGACCGAAGTCGTCGTGCTCACCGCCTTCGGCACCATCCAGGACGCGGTGCAGGCCATGCGGAACGGTGCTTCCCACTATCTGGTGAAGGGCGATGACAACGACAAGCTGATCCCCACCGTCGCCCAAGCGGCCGAGCGCGCGCAGCAACAACGCGCCGCCGCCAACGCTCCGAAGTCGCGGACATTCGATGCGATCACCGGACGATCAGCAGCGATCCAGCAGGTGATCGCCCTGGCGAAGAAGGTCGCACCGACGGAAGCCACCGTGCTGCTCACCGGTGCGACCGGCACGGGCAAAGAAGTCTTCGCGCAGGCCATCCACGCTGCGAGCGCACGTGCCGAAAAACCCTTCGTAGCAGTGAACTGCGCCGCGCTGAGCCGCGAGCTGGTCGAGAGCGAACTGTTCGGCCACATGGCCGGTGCTTTCACCGGCGCCATGAAGGACAAGAAGGGCCTGATCGACGCAGCGAAAGGGGGGACGCTCTTCCTGGACGAGATCGGCGAACTGCCCACCGAACTGCAAGCCAAACTGCTCCGTGTGCTGGAGACCGGCGACTATCTCCGCGTGGGCGACACCGTTCCGAAGAAAGCCGATGTACGACTGGTCGCCGCCACGCACCGCGACCTGACGAAGGACCTCAGCGCGGGCCGCTTCCGGCAGGATCTGTACTACCGCCTCTCCGCCTTCGTGATCAGCCTGCCCGGGCTGGCCGAACGCAAGCAGGACATCCCCTTGCTTGCCGAAGAGTTCATCGCGCTCAACAACACGCGGCTGCGGAAGACGATCAGCGGAATGGCCGATGCGGTGAGAGAGCGATTGCTCGCGCACACGTGGCCGGGCCATGTGCGCGAGTTGCGCAACGTGATCGAGCGCGCGTGCATCCTGTGCGATGGGCCGGTGCTGGACCTCGCTTCCTTCCCATTGGAACTTCAGTCATCGAACGGCCAACCTCAAGGCTCCGGATCCGACCTGGAAAGCGTGGAGCGCGAACACATCCGGCGCGTGCTGGCGCAGACCGGTGGCAACAAGACGCTGGCCGCCGAGTTGCTCGGGATCGGGCTTACGACGTTGTATGCGAAGGTGAAGAAGTTCGACCTGTAGCCTTTCCATTCCCGCAGATCACCCTACCATTTCCGCAGGGTCCGCAGAGGTATTCAGGCCGAACACCTCCATCGCAAAGCCCCGCCAGTCGTGCGTTCTCGCGTTCTTCTCATAGACCGGCATCTCCTTCGCCAAGGGCGCGGCGAAACCGGATACGATGTCACTCCGCAAGCTGCTTTCTGTTGTTCTCCCCTTCCAACTTACCGCTGTTATCGCTCAGCCGGACAGCACCAAAAGCGAACCCTTCGCCTGGGGGGATTTCACCTGGGTGCAGGGCAACAACCGCCAGCACAAGGCGCTGCTCGATTCGAAGTACTTCACCGGCGGGGTGACGATGGACATGAACTACAACTACTCGTTCCACCGGCCGATCGACCATACGAACAGCGGCAGCACGGCCACCTTCCGGAGCAACGAGTTCAACGTGAGCTACATCGAGGCGGGCGCCGAACTGCACGATCCCGCCAGCGGCGCGCGCGGAAAACTGATGCTCCAATTCGGTACACGGGCCACGGGCGTTCCGCGCAACGACAACACGCCCTTGCGCGGCCAATTCGACCTGTACACAGCCCTGCGCTTCGTCACCGAGGGTTACGCGGGCATCCACCTGAACAAGATGAACGGCATCAACATCGACGCGGGCATCTTCAAGAGCTACGTGGGCCTCTTGAGCTACAACAACTTCGAGAACTGGAACTACCAGCCTTCGTTCACCAGCGACAACACGCCGTGGTTCTTCACCGGCCTGCGCATCCAGACCTTCCCCACCGACCGCCTGAAGCTGGAGTACTGGCTGATCAACGGCTGGCAGACCTACGGCATGTTCAATGAACGGCCGGGCGCAGGCATCCAGGTGCAATGGCGGCCGCAGGAATGGGCGAGCATTCTCACCAGCGCGTACGGCGGCTGGGACACGGCCAAGAACCCGCAGCGCTTCCGTTTCCACTCGGACAATAGCGCTGTGGTGCGCTACATGAACAAAGCCCCCGGCCTCGTGCGCAAGGCGGCCTTCTCGCTCACGGCCGACCTCGGTTTCGAGAGCGGTGGTGGCGTGATGCCCTTTGGTGGCGACACGGCGAAGCCCGCGCAACACTTCATCAGTTGGATGGTGTACAACCGCCTCTGGCTCGGCAAGAAGGAACAATGGGGCTTGACGGTCGGCGGCGGCTACATCAACAACCCCGGGCGTTATCTCACGCTGCTGCCTACCGGGAACGGTGTGCTCACCCAGGATCCCGGCGATCCCTTCGAGGGTTGGGACGCCAGCACCTGCCTGCAATTCATGCCGAACGAGCAGATGACCGTCGGTCTCGAATACGTGACCCGTCATACCAATGTGCCTTACTTCAGCGGACCGGGCGGTGTTACTTCGCCCGACGGTTGGAACGCTCCCATCGGCGATCCCACCGGTTACGTGGCCGACCTGGTGAAGGACGAGGACCGGATCATCCTGTCAATGATCGTGCGATTCTAGGATCATGCGCCTCAGCATCCAGCACCGCCTCACGCTCGGCTCGCTCTTTCTGTACGGGTTGATGCTCTTCGGCGTGGTGCTGGGTCTGATCTACCTCGTGCGCGTGGACGATGAATCAAAGGCCGTGCTGGCGGACAACTACGACAGCGTACGCCACCTCCACGGCATGCAAACGGAGCTCGATGGCGCGAACACCTACCGGGCGAACGCGATCATCGGTATCGACAGCCTGCTCAGCGCCCAGGAGAAGAACATCACCGAGCCGGGCGAAGAGGTGATCACTGCGCGGCTCCGTTCAGACTTTGAACGTTGGAAGACGGACAGCAGCGCCGCACCGGCTCTGCGCGCGGACATCGACCAGCTACTGCGACTGAACCTCGACGCCATCGCGCGCAAGAGCGAGCTCGCACAGGACAACGCCCGCCACGCGCTGTTCTGGCTGTTCCTCGCCGCCATCCTGATCATCCTGGTCGGGCTCGGATTCAGCGTGGCCTTTCCGTCGGTGATGTCCGCTCCGATCGTGCGCTTGAAGGAGGCCGCCAAGCAGATGGCCGCGCACAACTACCGCCACCGCATCCCGCCGTTCCGGATGAAGGAACTCGATGAGCTGGCCATGGCCTTCAACGAGATGGCGGGCGAACTGGAAGCGTACGACAACAGCAACCTCGCCCGGCTGATGGCGGAGAAGGACCGCGCTGAGGCCGTGATCAACTCCTTGCGGGACCCCAGCATCGGTATCTCATCGGATGGCCGCATACTCTTCGCCAATCCTTCCGCACTGGCCGTGCTCGGACTGAACGAAGCCGACCTGCTGGGCAGGAAGTCCACCGATGTCGCCCAACGCGATCAGTTGTTCTCGCTCGCGATCGACGCCGGGAACGACAAGCCCTTCCACGCGAACGTACACGGGACCGAACAGTTCTTCGTAGCGACCGCGCAGCCGATCGAAGGCGGCAAAGGCACGGTGCATGTACTGCACAACGTCACCGTCTTCCACGAGCGCGATCGGGCGAAGACGGACTTCCTGGCCACCATCAGCCACGAACTGAAGACGCCGCTCGCTTCCACCGACATCGGCTTGAAACTCCTGGAGCGGGAGAGCGTCCGCCTGAGCGACGAACAGCGCGCGATACTCGCCGATCTGCGAAAAGACCAGCAGCGACTCACCCGCATCGTGGGTGAACTGCTCGTGCTGGCACAAGCCGAGACGGGTCGCATCAGGATAAACATGGGGGACCTTGCGCTCGCAGGCATCGTCGAAAACGCGATAGACGCCGTGAAGACACAGGCCACGCAGAAAGACATCCACTTCGACCGCGGTGGGCTCCCAAGCGCAGCCAGCGTAAAGGCCGATGCGGACAAGGCGACATGGGTGCTGGTGAACCTGCTATCGAACGCCGTACGTCATTCACCCGACGCGGGGATCATCTCGATCGCCGCGCATCAAGAAGGCGACGTGATCAAGCTCTCGGTGAGTGACCAGGGCCCGGGTATCCCCGTCGAAGAGCAGGCACGCATGTTCCAGCGCTTCGTTCCAGGATCCGCACCGAAGAACGGTTCGGGACTCGGCCTGTCCATCGCCCATGAATTCATGGCGGCCATGGGCGGTTCGATCGCACTCGAGCATTCATCCCCCACCGGCACCACCTTTTCCCTGCGCTTCCACCGTGCAGGATCCCCAACATGAAGAACGCGACCTCTTCGCACGCCCATCCATTATCCGCCGCCGGATTGCTCGTCACCCTGGGTATCATCTATGGCGATATCGGCACCTCGCCGCTGTATGTGATGAAGTCCATCGTCGGCGAACACGACATCAGCGAAGCATTGGTGTTCGGAGGGATCAGTTGCGTGTTCTGGACACTCACGATCCAGACGACCTTCAAATACATCCTGCTCACCCTGCGCGCTGACAACCGAGGTGAAGGCGGCATCTTCTCCCTGTACGCCCTGGTGCGCCGCTACGCGAAGTGGGTGTATCTCCCGGCGATCCTCGGCGCGGCCACGCTCATGGCCGACGGTATGATCACACCGCCGATCTCTGTTTCATCCGCCATTGAAGGCCTCGCCGGTGTGAAGGCCTTCAGTGGGCATATCGAGCCGGGCAACAGCCTCACGGTTGGCATCGTGATCGCCATCCTATCGGCTCTCTTCTTCTTCCAACGCTTTGGCACCAAGGTCGTCGGCTTCGCCTTCGGCCCCATCATGCTCATCTGGTTCAGCATGCTGCTGGTGCTCGGCATCTCCGGCGTGAGCGGCTACCCGCATGTGCTCATGAGCCTGAACCCGATGTACGCGATCGACCTGCTCACGGAATACAAGCAAGGCTTCTGGATCCTGGGCTCCGTGTTCCTATGTACCACCGGTGCGGAAGCGCTCTACAGCGACCTGGGCCATTGCGGACGGCAGAACATCCAGGTGAGCTGGATCTTCGTGAAGATCGCGCTGGTGATGAATTACATGGGCCAAGGCGCGTGGCTGCTCAGCCATGGTGGCACCAGGCTCGACGGGCTCAACCCCTTCTATGAACTCATGCCCGACTGGTTCCTGCTCATCGGCGTGGTGATCGCCACGGTGGCGGCCATCATCGCGAGCCAGGCGCTGATCAGCGGATCGTTCACGCTCGTCAGCGAGGCCATCCAGTTGAACTTCTGGCCCCGCGTGCGCGTGAAATTCCCCACCGTGGTGCGCGGGCAGATCTACATCCCCAGCGTGAACTGGATGCTCTGGGCGGGCTGCCTCACCGTGATGCTCATCTTCCGCGCCAGCGGCGAGATGGAAGCGGCCTACGGCTTCTTCATCGTCATCGCGATGCTGATGACCACCACGCTGATCTACGGCTACCTGCGGTTCGTCCGCCGCTGGGCGCTATGGCTCGTGCTGCCGATCATGGCCGTGTTCTTCACGGTGGAAGGTGCCTACTTCGTGGCCAACGGCGCCAAGATCGCCGAACGGCCCTACTTCGTCTTCAGTGTGATCCTGTTGATCGCCGTGATGTTCATCTGGTACCGCGGCCGCAAGATCACCAACCGCTTCCTGGAGTTCGTGCGATTGAGCGACCACGCCCAGGCCCTGCGCGACCTCAGCGACGACAAGGAGATCCCGAAATACGCCACACACCTGGTCTACCTCACCAAGGCCGACAGCCCGCGCAACGTGGAACGCCAGATACTCGACTCCATCCTCGCGCGGAAGGTGAAGCGCGCCGATATCTACTGGTTCGTGCATGTGAACTACACCGATGCGCCCTATACCATGGACTACCGCGTGCAGGAGCTCATCGACGACAAGGTGATCCGCGTGGATTTCGACCTCGGCTTCCGCGTGCAGCCACGCGTGAACATCCTCTTCCGCAAGGTGATGCAGGAGCTGCACGCGAACCATGAGCTGGAGTTCCGCAGCAAGTACGAGAGCATCGCCAAGAGCGATTTCCACACCGACATCTGCTACGTGCTCATGGAGCGTTTCCTCAGCGCGGAGAACGAGTTCAACTTCCGCAAGGACGCGATCCTGGACGCGTACTATTTCCTGAAACGCATCGCGCTCAGCGATCGCGACGCGTTCGGCCTGGACCCGAACCTGACCGTGATGGAGCAGGTACCGTTGGTGATCGAACACCCGGCCGATGTCCCGCTGAGACGCCTCGGGGCAGGAAGACTGCCATGAACAACGCTCAAGGCGCGACCCGCCAATCCGAATACCTGAGGTAGAACCGCACCAGCTCACGCTTCTTGAACGGGATGTCCCAGTCGCCCTCGTAACGGACGTCCATCGGCACGAGATCGCCGTCAATGAACGCGTTCGATACACGTATGCTGATGTCGAAATCGAGCAACATGCTGGCGTGCCGGATCGTGTATTCACGGGCCATCACGTTCATCGTCGACTGATCGAACCAGGTGAGCATACGCTTGATCACGGTGTCGTCCTCATCCGCCTCATCGCCATCCACGCTGTCCTTGGCCAGCGCGGTGAAGAGCCAGCAGGGTTTCCCATCCCGGAAGTCGCTGCCCACGCTGAAGTCGTAGAGCGGCGTCATCGAGGCGTCGAAGATGTCCAGCTTGTCCCCGATGAAGGGTACGCTCGCGATCTCCTGGCCCGGGTTGAACATGAATTTCTTCAACTCGCTCTTGTACTTGTCGAAGCGGCTCTCCCGGCTGATCTCCTGCTCCCGCGAAGCGATGCGGTTCGAGGCGCGCCACCGGCCCTTCGGGAAGAAGACATCGTCGTACATCTCCGCGGTGAGGAAGCGGATGTCGCCGTTCTTCTCGCGCAGCTTGCCCGTCTCATACACACTGTCCAGCAGCAGTTCGGCCATGGGGCCCGTGCGCACCAGACGGCCCTTCCGATAGAGGCTCGCGGTCTCCCGGCTCTTCTTGTCGCGCACCCGGAGTTCGCTTTCCACGGCATGCGCATGGTACTTGGTGTTCAGGAACGCGTGGTAGAAGGTGGTATCGTCCATCACCTGCCGGAAGAAGCCTTCCAATTGCAGGCCCTTCGCGCCACCATGCACCACGACCTCGCCGAGGTGATAGACGTTGACGATGGTGTCGGTGTCGACCTGTGCGCTGGTGCCCGAAGGCATAAGGATACCTGCGAACAGGAGTCCGAAAAGAGTCGACGTTACTTGATGACAGATCGCCACGTCCGCCTCCCGGCGGCCTCGCGATCCATTCAGGTCAGTGCCGCCGCGTGGGCCCGAGGCTGGTGTACAGCTCATACTTCTTCTTCACGTAGATGAGGAAGTCATATTGCGAGAGGCCCTTGATCACCTCGTCCGGCACGGCGCAGAAGTCGATGAAATCGTCGAAGCTCTCATTGCCCAGGTTGATGATCTCGTACTGCACGTACTTGTGCAACAGCTCGCGGAGCAGTTCACGCTTGCGGTCCTCGTTGACCAGCTCCGCAACCAGTCGTTTACTGCGTTCGCGCCGGCTGAACTCCTGGTACAGGAACGTGATCGGACTCTGGAATGCATCCACGCCGCTCGCCCTATAATCGCGTTCGTTGTAGCCGAGCTTGTTGATGTCCTCCTGGATCTCCTTCAACGTGCGTTCGGGAAGAACGGCAACAGGCTTCAGTTCGATCTCCCATGGACGTAATACCACGCGTAGGCTGCCGAGTTCCGCATCGGCGAATTCGCTCAAAGGCACCGTGCGCGTCACGTAGCCGCCGGCACCGATGAGCAAGGTGTCATTGCGCAAAGCCGACACCGTGAAGCTGCCGTCCACGTTCCCGAAATTGCCGGTGCGCAGCCGGCGGTTCACGATCATCAGGTCGTAAAAGACCTTCTCGCCGTCGCCACCTTGAACCTGCCCATGCACGGTCACCTCCTGGGCGACCGAGGCCGTGGCCGAGATGGCGAGCAGCATCGCCCATGACTTCCTCATCGGGACGAAAGTAGGACCGGCTTTTCCCAAGGATCGTTCCACTTCACATTCCTTCGCTCGGCCCTGATGGAGAAGGGCCCCGGCCATAACGCCAGAGCCCCTCCTGTAAGTACCTGCGCACCTGTAAGCCGGGTTCTGTTCCCCTTGCGGGGCCCCCATCATTTATCTGCGATGTCGCTCGCGCGACACCTGTATCGACCTACCCGCCGGCTTGGAGCGGGCCGCCCTTCCATGCTGCCCCTTTCGGGACACATGGGCCGGCCTATTTGGTCTTTCAGCCCGTGGGGTTTGCCGTGCCACCATCATCACTGATGGCGCGGTGGGCTCTTACCCCACCCTTTCACCCGTGCCTGTGCCTTGCGGCCATCGGCGGTATGCTCTCTGTTGCACTTTCCGTGATGCGGCCGTCACCGGCCACACCCCTTCCCGTTAGGAAGCACGGTGCCCTTCGCTGCCCGGACTTTCCTCCCACCCTTCTGCAAAGAGTGAGCGATGGAGCGGTGCGCAGGATGTCAACGAACGATCAATGATGCACGATGTCGATGGCTGTCGCGCCATAGCCATAGCGACGTGGATCGGCGTCGTCGAACCGGCATCCCTCATAGTACTGGAGCATCTTCCGCACTTCCTCCCGCAACACACCTTCTCCCACACCGTGGATCACAACGAGCCGGCGTTTGCGCAACCGGATGGCGGTGTTGAGCATCCGCTCGAAGTAGTCCAGTTGGAAGCTCAGTTTCTCCCCGTCCGTCAACCGTTCCTCGTTCTCCACCAGCTTTTCCAGGTGCAGATCGATCTCCATGACGTTCGGATCCTCCACCTTGGCCGGGGCACGACCACCATTGCTCACAGAGGCACCCTTGCCCTTGTCCTTCTCGATCCGCTCCGCCATCCTATCGTTCGCCGCCACCAGTTTGGCGTGATGATCGCTCACCGTGTAACTCGACGACCGCTCGCGTCTCACCACCATCTTCACCGGATATTCGAGCTCGAAACCGTCCCACGTCCTCACCACCACCCGATCCTGCCTGGAAATGCGCAGAACCACACCGCCGCCCACCTCATCGAGGAAGCTGACCTCATCGCCCACCGCTATGCCTGCCTTCGCGGACATGGCGCGAATTTACGGCCAGCGCTTCGGCTGCGCTGCCCTATTGGTCGTGTGCATGATGTTCACTACGCGAGCGCAGAGCTTCCTGCCACCCGCACCTTATGGCGGAGATCAAGCGGTGAAATGGCTGGTGGAACAGGAATTCGTGATGGCTCCCGAGGAGATCGAACGGGGTACAGAGGGGGAGGTGGAACTCACGTTCACCGTTTCGGCGGATGGCCGTTCGAAGGACATGCGCATATCAGGCACTTTGGGAGAAACGAACGACAAGGAGGCCCTGCGCGTAGGCAAGCTGATCCGCTGGCACCCGGCCTCCGTTGGTGGAAGCGCGTTGGATACGGAACGGAAGCTCAAGATCCCGGTGAGTGCCAAACGCTACAAGAAGGCCCATGCCCGTTCGATCCCGGCCCCCGACTTCATCAGTTTCCCGGCTGACGGATCCGGTGAGATCTACCAGGACCGGGGGACCGATTCCCTGGCCATACCGATGATCGCGAAAGGCTTGCGTGGCCTGCCAACGTACATCGCTGAGAACCTGCGCTATCCGGAAGACGCACGCCGGCGGGACATCCAAGGCAAGGTGGCCGTGGAGTTCGTTGTGGAGATCAGCGGAAATGTGAGCAACATCCGCGCTGTGGAGGCTCTTGGCGCCGGTTGTGATGACGAGGCCATGCGCCTGATACGCTCCATGAGGTGGCGGCCTGCCTTCAAAGGAGGCCAGCGGGTGCGCAGCATCGTGAAAATGGACATCCAGTTCCGGCTGAACACGAACCAGCGGCCATAGCCCACCATCTTCGCCGCATGAAGAAACGGGGGCCTTGGACAACGGTGAACGAGGAGGTACGCTACGAAACCCCGTGGATCCGCATCACGCATCACGACATCATCGACCCGAGCGGGCGGCAGGGCATCTACGGAACGGTACACTTCAAGAACCTCGCGATCGGTGTGGTGCCTTTGGATCAGGACCTCAACACATGGATCGTGGGCCAATACCGATATCCCATCGAGTCGTATAGCTGGGAGATCCCGGAAGGTGGTGGCAGGCGCGACATCGCCCCGATCGAAAGTGCACAGCGTGAACTGCGTGAAGAGGCCGGCATCGAAGCCCACCATTGGCGGGAGATCCTGCGCATGGACCTGAGCAACAGCGCCAGTGATGAGCACGCCATCCTCTACGTCGCCCAGGGGCTCACCTTCCATCCGCCGCAGCCCGACCATGATGAGGAGCTTGAATTGAGGAAGCTTCCTTTCGAAGAACTGTACGGCATGGTGGTGCGCGGGGAAGTCCTGGACAGCCTCACCGTTGCGGCCGTGCTCAAGGTGAAGCTCATGTTGCTCGACGGCTCGCTTCAGAAATAGAGCGCGTACCCCTTCAGCTTGCCCTTACCGTTGAATTCAAGTGCCGGAGCCGGTAGTTTCACGCAGTTCAACGTGTAGAGCACCGTCCGCAGGAAGCGGTTCCTGGTGGGGATACGGGTGAAGTCGATGTCCGGAGCGAGATAGAATTGGCGGTATTCTCCAGGAGTTCCGTCCGCGTAGAGCATGCCCTCGGCCCCATAGCCCACGGCCAGGTTGATCCAGGCAGGCAGGCCCTTCCACCCGAATGAACGCGGGTTGGCGCTCAGCCAGTACGTGCATCCGTTATAGTCCTTCAGAATGCGCTCACTCAGCCCCTCCCCGAGCACGTCCGGGCGTTGGGCGGCGAATCCGGTCAGGTGAGCGGAGTACTTCATCACGATCCGTTGCTCCCTCCAGCCGAGCTGCTGCCCGATGAAAAGTCCGGTTCCCGTCACGTTCGCCGCCATGTCCCAGCCGCTGAAACCCCATTCCGCGCTGTGACCATCCAAGTACTCGACCCCTGTGAGGTAGGCCAGGCCCACGCTTCCTCCTGCCCACACCGCGGTCTTTTCCGGATACCCGCACCAACGCATCAGGCCGTACCCCCACTTCCCGACCGTGTACGTGGCATAGGCATGGCCAACCTTGTCCATTTGTAGCCACTCCCGCCCATCGTCGAACGCATGGAAGGCCGTTCGATCATACTGCGAGTACCACGCTCTGTCGAGGGCTATCAAGGTTCCGGCGACTATCCCTGCCCCCCCGATCACCGTTCCCAACCTTCGCGCCTCGGAAACCTGAGGAATGGTATCAGGAGCTCCCTGGCCTCGCACCTCGCCCTGGCTCCAGTTCATCAACAGCCCCCCTGCCAACAATCCGTGGGCAACCTGTCGAAAACTATTTCCCACTCTCATCAGCAACCCTGCGAAATTAGTTCCGTTCAAGGCCCCGCCTTGGCTGTATCTCAGAGGCTTCCCATAGTTTTGCTCATGCTCCCGGGCCATTCGTTCAGGTCGTTCCGCGCGCGCGCAGGTCAGGTGTGCTTGTCGGTTCTCGGTGCTGCGACCCTGACGATCCTCCCGAGCGTTGCGAGCGCGCATGATAAGACGGGAACAGAACGGAGCGATGCCTTCGGGATCGAACCGTCAGCTGATGGCACCTCTTTCGAGGCAAATAACATTCCGGGAGGCTTTGATGCGCGGATCACCCAGTGGGGTTTCACGCTGAACACGACCTCGACGCTTGGGACCCTGGAACAGCGTATCGCTGTCGTCGGCTATGGCCGCAGCGGCCGAACGGCATTTCCCTGGACAGGTGGTGAGCCCGTGGCCGAGGGCCGTATGCTCTGGTTCCAGGGCGATCGGATGGCAATGGACTTCCAGCACTCATCCCTGGGACTTCGTCAGAATTTCACGGTCTTTGCGCCTCCTCCCGGCTCAGGTAACCTGAGCGTGCAACTTCAGCTGACCGGAGACCTCAACGCAGCGACGAATGACGGTGATGGGATACGGTTCTTCACTCCCCAAGGAACGCCCGCGTTCGACTACCGGGATCTGCGTTGTTGGGATGCCGACCGGAAACCGCTGACCTCGTGGATGACATTGGTGGAAAAGGATGGAAACACTTCCCTCTCGATCCACGTGGACGACCAAGGGGCCACATACCCCATCACCATCGACCCGGTCTCCACTTCCCCGGCCACACTGCTCGTAGGCCCATTGGCTGGACAGGAGTTCGGTTATTCCGTCTGCACAGCCGGGGATCTCAATGGCGACGGGCGTAGCGACGTGGCGGTGGGTGCCTGGCAGACCACGGTAGCCGGCCTGACCGGTGCGGGACGAGTGTACGTCTATTATGGCACCAATACCGGCATCAGCACGACGGCGAGCGTCACGCTCGACGGTAACCAGATCGGTGCCCAGTTGGGTAATGCGGTCAGCACGGCCGGTGATGTCAACGGAGACGGGTACAGCGACTTGATCGTCGGGTCACGCACCTGGGAGAGCAATACCTCCACGGAACTCAGCGAAGGGGCCGCGTTCCTGTACTACGGATCGGCCACGGGCATCAACACCACCCCCGACCTGATCCTGCAGACCAACCATGCGGACGACAACTTCGGGAGCAATGTGGCCTGTGCTGGTGACATCAACAATGATGGATACAGCGATGTGCTCGTCGGTGCCTATCTGGCATCCTACCCGACGTTCAACGAGGGTGCGGTCTTCGTGTATATGGGGTCAGCGGCTGGATTGAACCCCGTAGCCCTGCATCGCCTCGAGCGCAATCAGGGGGGCGCATTTTTCGGAAGGTGCGTTTCCAGTGCCGGCGACATCAACGGGGACGGCTTCAGCGACGTGATCATCGGTTCATCCAAGTGGATCTGGACGACCGGTGCCTCGGACCAGGGATCGGCCTTCGTCTACTACGGCTCGGCCATCGGCTTGGGTGCGGGAATGAATCCGGCGTTCAGCCTTCAGCTTTTCGGCAACGGAAGCAACGTTGCCTACTACGGCTTCTGGGCCGCGTGCGCCGGGGATCTGAACGGAGATGGTTACAGCGATGTGGCCGTCGGTGCGTACAATGAAGAGAACGGCCAGACGGACGAGGGGAAGGTCTATGTCTACAACGGCTCCGCTTCGGGACTTGTCACCCTTCCCGCGATCGTCCTTGAGAGCAACCAGGCCGGTAGCTGGATGGGGCGTTGCATGAATACCGCCGGTGACGTGAACGGGGATGGTTATGCCGACCTGCTCGTGGGCATCACGCGCTACACCAACGGCCAAAGCCTCGAAGGTGCCGGCTGGTTGTATTTGGGATCTCCCACTGGCATTCCCGCCGTCCCCTCGATAACCTTCGAACTGAACAATGCCGGTGCCAACGTGGGCGAGACGGTTTGTACTGCCGGGGATGTGAACGGCGATGGTTATTCGGACTTCATCATGGGCGCGCGCATCTATGGTCTTGGCGGAGCGGCAGCCGTGTATTTGGGCGGGCCGTACAGCACCAATCTGACACCGACCACCAGCCGCTTCGGCGGAGCGGCCGGTGCGCTTCTTGGAAGCAGCATCGGCAATGCCGGTGATGTGAATGGGGACGGTTACGCCGATGCGGTCGTGGGTGCTCCTGGCGCCAGCAATGGCCAGGTGGGAGAAGGGATCGCCTATGTGCACTACGGTGGAGCAGCTGGCCTGTCCATGCCGCCCTCCGTCACCTTGGAAGCGAATACCGCCGGTGCCGCCTTCGGAACAAGCGTGGCCAGTGCTGGCGACGTGAACGGAGATGGTTATGCCGACGTTGTCGTTGGTGCTCCGCTCAATGGAACGGGGCGGGCCTATGTCTACCTCGGCTCGGCCGGCGGCCTGGCCACAAGCCCGACCAATACGCTCTCCGGAGGATCCCAGTTCGGGGCATCCGTGGCAACAGCCGGCGATATGGACCATGATGGCTTCGCGGATGTGATCATCGGCGCTCCCGGTTCCGGCCAGGCGTCGGTCTACCGAGGGAGCCCCGCAGGGCTGATCGCCGCACCCCACATCGTACTGAGCGAGCCTCCGGCTGCCGGCCTATTCGGATGCTCCGTTTCCACTGCCGGGGATGTGAACGGGGACGGCTACAGTGACGTGATCGTCGGTGCCAGGCTCGCCAGCAATGGTCAAGCCAACGAGGGGCTGGCATTCGTCTATCTCGGTTCCGCTACCGGCATCGTGACCCCTTATCAGCGGCGCCTTGAGGTGGATCAGGCCGCAGCCGACTTCGGCGTGAGCGTTTCCGGAGCAGGCGATGTGAACGGCGATGGGTTCTTCGACGTTGTCGTGGGCGCGGACCTCTGGGAAAGTGGCCAGACCGATGAAGGAGGCGCGTTCGTCTTCCACGGCAGCGCCTCAGGGACGGTGGCCACGATCAGCACGACATTGCAACGCAACGTCACCGATGGCCGCATGGGTTGGAGCGTGAGCGAAGGCGGCGATGTGAATGGCGATGGCTACGCCGACATCGTCGTGGGCGCGCCCTTAGCGGAGAATCCTGCGGGGACTCCCGACGAGGGCATCGCTTGTGTCTATCGGGGCAGCACGGCTGGCATCGGCGTAGCCGCGTTCGACCAGTTGGAACCGAACCTGCCGGGCTATCAGTTCGGTGCGGCCGTTAGCGGTGGCGGAGACGTGGACGGCGATGGCTACAGCGATGTGCTCATTGGCGCGCCGAGAGCCAACCCCGCCGTGGTCGACGAGGGCGCCAACTATTGGTTCCGTGGTGCGGTCAACCGCGCGATCAATCGCCTAACGCGTCAGTACGACGCGGATCTGGTCTCGCCGCTCAGCACCAACAGCACGGATTTCCTGAGCGCGGCCTTTTTCGGCATCGGCCACCGCGCACGGAGCCCCATCCATCGCTGCCGCGCCAGGCTCCGGTGGGAAGTCACCTATGAAGGGCTGCCGTTCACCAACGTTCCCATCACCAACAGCGTGCTGCAGACCGGTACGAGTGTCTCCTGGACCACCCTGCCGCTCGCCGGTGTGGAGATCAAACAGCTCATCGCGAAGTTCCCGTTCAAGATGCGCTACAAATGGCGGGTGCGCGCCGAGTACGACCTGGCCAAGCTCATCGATGGCCAGCGCTTCAGCCGATGGTTCTACGGTTACGCCAACGGGATCGGTGATATCGGGATCCTTCCCATCGAACTGATTGGTTTCGATGGGCGCGCCAACGGTGACGTGAACGACCTGGAATGGGCCACCGCCTCAGAACACATGAGCGAACGTTTCGATCTGCTCCGTTCGTCGGATGGGAGCGACTATGCCAGGATCGCCTCGGTCCCTGCGGCAGGCGAAAGCCAATCGACGATCAGCTATGCATACACCGATGTCCTGCCCCCGAAAGGCATTGCCTACTACCGGCTCCGCATGATCGATATGGACGGTTCGGAGGAACTCAGTGATGTCGTCGCCATTTCACGCGAGAACGGTCTGATAGGCCTCTTTCCCAACCCGGCCGATGATGCCGTGCATGTCATTGTCGGCTCAGGCCAGATCGGGGCAACGCTCTTCCTGATCGATGCCGATGGCAGGACGCTGCTCTCCGAAGCCGTTCAGGACGATCGTTCCATGTGGACGCTCATGACCCGCGATCTCGCGGCGGGCAGCTATGCTGTCGTCCTGCGCGACCGCGCCGGCGCTGTGATGAGCGCGTCTCCGATGATCAAGCGTTAGAGGGCATCTACGGATCACCTTCCGGGCTGCGCAAGGGCCTTTCACGTCCAACCTTCGTTGCTCAACTCCCACAGAGCCACCGGCCATGCTGATTTTCCGTGCCTTGCCTGGCCGCGAGATCCTCCTGGCTCGCTTCAAAAAAAATCCGGAAATGGCCCTCAGGCCCCGATCGTCTCCTTACAGGCCGCGAGGATCTTGCGGGCGTTCTCCAGCGTGTCGCTTTCCGCATAGGTGCGCAATACGGGTTCCGTGCCGCTAGCGCGGATCATCAGCCACTGGTCGTTGTCGAAGTGGTACTTCCAGCCGTCGATCGTTTCGAGGCGGCGCACCGCGTAGGAACCGAAGCTCTTGTTCTTGTCGCTCGTGCAGTCGGCCAGTACCTGCTGCTTCAACGCTTCGCTGATGTGCAGGTCGCTCCTCTCATACTTGAACGGTCCCACGATGCTGTAGACCTCGTCGATCAGCTGCTCCAGCGTCTTGCCGCTCTTGGCCATGAATTCCCAGATGGTGAGACCCATCCAGATGCCGTCGCGCTCGGGGATATGCCCCTTGATGGCGATGCCACCGCTCTCCTCTCCGCCGAGCAGCACGTCCTCGTTGATCATGATGCCGCAGATCCACTTGAATCCGATCTTGGTGACCTGGTACTCGAGCCCGTAGTGCTCACACATCTTCTTCACCTTCGGCGTGGTGCTCACGGCCACCACCACCTTGCCGGTGAACTTCTTGTACTTCACCAGGTAGTGGATCAGCAGCAGGATGATGTGGTGGCTGTCCACGAACTCGCCCTTGCTGTCGTACAGGCCGATGCGGTCCGCGTCGCCGTCCGTCGCCAGGCCGCACTGGATACCCTGCTTCTTGATCAGCTCGCTGAACTCGATAAGGTTCTTGTGGATCGGCTCCGGTGCCTGCCCACGGAATGACGGATTGTGGTCACAGTGCAGCAGCGTGGTCTTCGGCAGTATGCGAGGGATCACGTTCTGTCCGGCACCGTACATCGCGTCGTAACCGAGCTTCAGGCCGCTGTTGCGGATCGCGTCCAGGTCGAAGCTCTTCTCCACATGCTTCACATACATCGTCTCCAGGTCGATGTAGCTGAGCAGGCCGTCCTTCTCCGCCTTCTTCAGGTCGATCGAGGCAAGGTCCGCACCGTGCTTCTCCGGAATGATGTCCTCCACCTCCTGCACATGTTCCGGGATCAGCGGACCTCCGTAAATGCCCTTCAGCTTGTACCCGTTGTAGCTCGGCGGGTTGTGGCTGGCGGTGAGGATGACCCCCATGGCGGACTTCAGGTTGAACGCCCCGAGCGAGACCATCGGCGTGCTCACGAAGCCCTTGGCCAAGTGCACCTTGATACCGGCATTCACGAAGACCTTGGCACAGGTCTCGGCGAACAGTTCACCGGCGAAGCGGCAATCGTGGCCCACAACGATGCTCGGATCCTTGGGGAAGTTCTTCTTGACCCACTGCGCCACGGCCACGCTCACGCGCGCCACGTTGTCCACGGTGAAATCCTCCGCGATGATGGCCCGCCAACCGTCGGTGCCGAATTTGATCTTGCTCATGGCCGTTGTTCTTCGGGCGGCGAAAGTAGAAGCGCGGCCCCGCACGCCGTCAATGCCCACCCCTCGCTTTCAACACCTACCGGTAGATGCCCCGTTCATTCAGTGCCCGCTGGTACCGCCTGGCGTTCACCAGATGCTGCTCATAGGTCTTCGCGAAGTTGCTGTAGCCGTCCAGCGTTTCCCGGGCGCAGAAGTAGAGGTAGTCGTTCTTCTGGGCGTTCAGGACGGCATCGATGTACCGCGGTTCCGGCATGTTGATCGGCCCCGGCGGAAGACCCGCGTTCGTGTATGTGTTGTAAGGTGAGGCCACCTTCAGGTCCTCGGTGAGTATGCGGGAAAGGCTGTCCATCCCAAGGGCGAATTTCAAGGTGGGGTCCGCCTGCAGAGGCATACCGATGCGGAGCCGGTTGAGGTAGACCCCCGCGATGACCGGGGCCTCATCGGGTTTGGCCGTCTCTGCTTGAACGATGCTGGCAAGTGTCGCCACCTCCGCTTGGGAAAGACCGACCGCCTTCGCCTTCGCTTTCCGTTCCTCGGTCCAATACCGCTTGTACTCCTTGGCCATGCGCTCCAGGAACTCCTCGGGCGTCGTGGTCCACCAGAACTCGTAGGTGTTCGGGATGAAGACGCTGATCATCGTTTCCGATCGGAAACCCAGGCGCTCGATGGTGTTCGGATCGCGCATCGCTTGGATCAATTCCATGCTGTCGGCCTCGATGTACTTCGCCACCTTCCCCGCCAGTTCCGGCAGTGTGCGGATGTTCGTGAAGGTGATACGAACGGGATCCTGGTCGCCGCTCCTTAGCTTGTTGATCAGGTCATTCAAACTCGTGCCGCTCTCCACACGATAACGACCGGGCTTCACCTTCGCGCCATACTTCTTACGCTCGGCCAGCAGCCGGAAGCTCTGTTCATCGGCGACCAGTCCCTGCGCCTTCAAGCTGTCGATCACCTGATCCAGCCCGGATCCCGTGGGAATGAGTACGATCCGACCCCCGCCTTCGAACTTCGGTCCAGGGCCGAACATGTGCCCGTACATATGCCAAGCGTAGCCGCCGCCAATGCCCAGCAACATGAGGATAACAAGAAGAACGATGTGCCAGCGCTTCATCCCTTCAAGCTTCCCATTCGCCGTCGAATACATGCATGGCCGGGCCCGCGAGCGTGATGCTGTGGAAACGTTCACCATCCGTCGAGGCGGTCACCCGCAGGTCGCCACCACGTGTGCGGACCTCACAAACCCCAGTGAGGAGTCCACGGCCCATCGCGCTGAGCGCCGCCGCCGTTACACCCGTCCCGCAACTGAGCGTCTCCCCCTCAACTCCGCGCTCGTAGGTCCGCATCTCAACAGCACCATTACGCCAACGCAGGAAGTTCACGTTCACGCCTTCCTTCTTGAAACGCTCACCGTAACGGTGAACGTGCGCAGCCGGAATGATGTCGATCGCCTCGGGCTCATCCACCCACACCAGCAGATGTGGCGAGCCGGTATGGATGAAGTCCATGTGGTCCGAGATGCGCTCGATGCCTGCGACATCGCGCATGCCGATGGAGACGAGTCCTTCCGCCCAGTGCGCGGTGTGTTCGCCATCTATAGCCGTGAAGCCCAGGATACCCTCTGGGTGACCCTCATGGAGCGCGGAGTAGCATGCGAATGCACACCTGCTCCCGTTCCCGCAAAAGCTTTGGCTCGCGTCCGGGTTGAAGAACTTCATGTGATAGGTGGTGCCCGATGTCCTCGGTCCCTGCAACAGGATCAGACCATCGCTCCCCACACCGAAGTGGCGATCGCACAGACGACGCACGAGTTCCAGGTCGTTTGAAGGAAAAGTCCCCTGGCGATCGTCGACCACGATGAAGTCGTTGCCAGTACCCTGCCATTTGGAGAACCGGATGCGCGCCATGTCGTCAGCAAAGATGCATTGGCATGGCGCTCGCTGGTCCGTGTGAAAGCCGCGGGAAGCCACGGAAAAACGAACAACAGTCTTTAACAGCGGACCGACAACCCTTCCTTTTCCACGGACGTTGTTTTGTCGTGTGAAAGACGAACAATGCGAACTCCACCAACCATGATCACCATGAAACGCACCCTCGGTTATGTGGGCATGGCCATCGTAGGCGGCCTGCTGTCGTTGACCATCCACGAACGCTTCATCGCTGACCGCGCACCGGCAAACGCGACGAGTTGCCAGGCCGACCCTCTTCCCGTGAAATATGTGAACCTGCCCAACCCGGCCGGCGGAAGCATGGTGGCCACCGACTTTACTGAGGCTGCGGAACGCACCGTGAACGCTGTGGTACACGTGACCACCGAAGCGGACGTGCGACAACGCGACCCCTTCGCCGACTACTTCTGGGGCTACCGCCAGATGCAGCCCCAGATCCAGAAAGGCGCGGGCAGCGGCGTGATCATGAGCGATGACGGCTTCATTGTGACCAACAACCACGTTGTGGAAGGTGCTGACCGCATCATGGTACACCTGAACGACAAGCGCCAGTACGAAGCGAAGGTGGTCGGTCGCGACCCCAGCACTGACATCGCACTGATCAAGGTGGAGGGTGCGGATCTCCCCACCCTCACCTACGGGAACAGCGACGACGTGAAAGTGGGCCAATGGGTGCTCGCTGTGGGCAATCCGATGAACCTGACCAGCACGGTGACCGCCGGTATCGTGAGCGCCAAAGCGCGCAACATCAACATCCTGCAGTACGACCAGAGCAAGGATGTCTTCCCCATCGAGAGCTTCATCCAGACCGACGCGGCCGTGAATCCCGGAAACAGCGGTGGGGCCCTGGTGGACGCCAGCGGTAACCTGATCGGCATAAACAGCGCCATCGCCAGCACGACGGGTGCCTATACGGGCTACTCCTTCGCTATCCCGGCCAACATCGTGCGCAAGGTCGCCGGCGATCTGATGGAGTTCGGCAGTGTTCAGCGCGCGTATATCGGGGTGAGCATCGAGGACATTGACCCCGCCCTTGCCAAGCAGATCGGACTGTCCACGCCGAAAGGGGTTTATGTGAAGGGGCTCACGGAGGGCGGTGCCGCAGCGGACGCTGGCATGAAGGCGGGAGACGTCATTGTAAAGGTCGGCAACATGAACGTTGATAACGTACCTCAGCTACAAGCGCAGGTAGGCACCTTCCGCCCTGGTGATCAAGTTGCCGTAACCGTGCTGCGCGATGGCCGTGAAGAAGTGATGGACATGAAACTCCGCGGCCGCGAGGGTGCCCGGACGGTGGCTTTAAGAGAAGCACCGACCAGCACCGTGCTGGGGGCGGACATGGTGACGGCCACGGCCGAGGAACTCAAGGCCCTGAACCTGGAAAATGGCGTGAAAGTGATGAACATCAACGGCGGCAAGCTCCGCAGCACGGGCATCCGCGAGGGGTTCATTATCACCCAGATCGACAGGACACGGGTGCGTGACCCGAAGGACGTGCTGCGTGCCCTCGATGAGAAACGTGGTGGTGTGCTCATCGAAGGGGTTTACCCCAACGGCACGAAAGCCTACTACGGACTGGGCGTGTGAACAGCCCGTCCAGCGCGCATCTCCGTGCGAAGTACGCCCCCTGGTCATCCGGCTTGTCCGGTTCGATCGGGGGGCCGTACCTTGGCCGCCCGACGGAGCGCGTGACCCCGCGCGCGCGCCTTCGTCCGACCCACCGGAATCCCCTCGCCCCCAACCACTAATACCCTCCGCCGCCCGTGACCAGCAGGATGCGCCAACTGAAGATCACCAAGTCGATCACCAACCGCGAGAGCCAGTCGCTGGACAAGTACTTGCAGGAGATCGGCAAGGAAGGCCTGATCAACGCCGAGATGGAGGTTGAACTGGCCCGGCGTATCAAACAGGGTGACAACAGCGCGCTGGAGAAACTGGTGAAAGCGAACCTCCGCTTCGTGGTGTCCGTGGCGAAACAGTACCAGAACCAGGGCCTCAGCCTGCCTGACCTGATCAACGAGGGCAATCTCGGCCTGATCAAGGCGGCACAACGCTTCGATGAGACACGGGGCTTCAAGTTCATATCCTATGCGGTGTGGTGGATCCGCCAGAGCATCCTCCAGGCTCTGGCCGAGCAGAGCCGCATCGTACGCCTGCCGCTGAATCAGGTAGGCAGTCTCAACAAGATCAACAAGGCCTTCGCCAAGCTGGAGCAGGAGTTCGAACGCCCACCCAGCGCCGACGAACTGGCGACCCTGCTGGACCTGCCCCCGGAAAAGGTGGCGGATACCATGAAGGTCAGCGGCCGCCACATCAGCATGGACGCCCCCTTCGTGGAAGGCGAGAGCAACAGCCTGCTGGACGTGCTGCCCAACAACGACAGTGCCCCGGCCGATCGCATGCTCATCAACGAGAGCCTGGCCAAGGAGATCGACCGGGCCCTGAGCACCCTGACCGAACGTGAGCGTGACGTGGTGAAGTTGTTCTTCGGTATCAACATCAACCACGGGCTTACCCTCGAGGAGATCGGCGCCAAGTTCGACCTCACCCGGGAGCGCGTGCGCCAGATCAAGGAGAAAGCGATCCGCCGCCTGCGCCACACCAGCCGCAGCAAGCTGCTGAAGGCGTATCTCGGTTGATCGTCCGTCCGTAGGAACGCCCCTTTACTCATTCACACGCATGGAGACCGTCGAAGCCAAAACCGGCTATGAGGCCGGCCTGAAGGACTATGTCGATCGCGAAAAAGCCGCCGTCGACCTGATGAACTCGGTAGGCCAGTTGATGTACGCCAAGGGCGTCGAACTGGTCTTCTTCCGCAACCACCTGCTCGATATCAGCGGCAGCGAGGTCCTGAACCTGTTCAACTATTCGAAGAACGTGGTGCAGAAGCCCATCGACGTGTTCCAGGGTGCCGAAGTGGCCCGGGCGCTGATGGAAATGGATCTGGCCCCGAGCAAGATCGATATCGGGAAGCTCACGTGGGAGTTCAAGCAGAGCGGCAGCAAGGATGTGAAAGGCTTCCTGGGCACCACCCTGAAGAACTTCATCGGCCAGGACAAACACAACTTCCAGCCGCAGGATGTGGTGCTGTATGGCTTCGGTCGTATCGGCCGCATCGCAGCGCGCGAACTGGTGAAGCAAGCCGGCAAAGGCCAGCAGCTCCGCCTGCGTGCCATCGTGCTCCGTAGCGTGAACGACGAGGAAGTGATCAAGCGCGCCGCACTGCTCCGCAACGACAGCGTGCATGGCAAGTTCAAGGGCGCCGTCATCGAGGACCTGGCCAACAAGGCCATCTGGATCAATGGCCAAATGGTGAAGCTGATCGGTGCCAACAACCCGGAGGACATCGACTACACGGCGCACGGCATCAACAACGCCCTGGTCATCGACAACACGGGGGTCTTCACCAAGCGCCCCGATCTGGGCCGCCACCTGAAGGCCAAGGGCGTGAGCAAGGTGCTCCTGACCGCACCGGGCAAGGAAATGCCGAACGTGGTGTACGGCATCAACCACAAGGACCTGGATATCGAGAACGAACAGCTCTTCAGTGCGGCCAGCTGCACCACCAACGCCATCTGCCCCATCCTGAAGGTGATCGAGGACAATCTGGAGGTGGAGCGTGGGCACATCGAAACGGTGCATGCCTACACCAACGACCAGAACCTGCTGGACAACTATCACAAGAAGCCCCGCCGGGGCCGCAGCGCCGCCATCAACATGGTGATCACCAGCACGGGTGCTGGAAGTGCAGTGACCAAGGCCATCCCGAGCCTGAAAGACAAGCTGACCGCCAACGCGGTGCGAGTACCCACCCCGAACGGCTCACTGGCCATCATGAGTCTGAGCGTGAAGAAGGCCGCCACCCGTGAGCAGGTGAACGAGCTGATCCGCAACGCGGCCCTGAACGGCGACCTCGTGAACCAGATCCACTACCAGATCGACCCCGAACTGGTCAGCAGCGACATCGTCGGGGATACCTGCTGCAGCGTGTTCGACAGCAACGCCACCATCGCCAGCGCCGACGGGAAGAACATCGTGCTGTATGCCTGGTACGACAACGAGTTCGGCTATACCAAGCAGGTGATCCGCCTGGCCAAGCATGTGACCAAGGTGCGTCGCCTCGTTTACTACTGAGCAGCATTGAACTCCGAGAAAGCCCTGCCTCACTAGGCAGGGCTTTCCATTTCCATTCCAATGGATCTTGCACAGATGTCCCGGGCCTGCCCGTCTTCAGCGTCAAAGGGGATTCTCTCATCATCCACAAGGCCGTCACCCCAACTTGGATCGGGGCCGCGTCAAAAAGTCGAAGCCCCCCTTTCGGGAGGCTCCGTTCGCCGATAGGGCCGGGCCACTTGCTCCGCAGGCGGCCCCACCGGTCATATTCTCAATCGAACATCCATAGCAGCAGCCCCAGTGTGGCCACCGCCACCCCTAAGGCGACCCAACAGACCCTGTCGGTCAAGATGTGCTGCTGATCCTCCATTACGCGCGACCCGTTCGATACCCTTTCGGGACAAAGGTGCATGGCCGGCCAGACCCGCACAATCCCCTGAACAGGGTAATTTCCGGGGGACGGCAGACGTGAAAAAGCGAAAACCCCTCCGCCGGTGGCGGAGGGGTTTTCCCTGTTGGTCAAGCCGGTCTACTGGATGACCAGTCGCTTGGTGAAGAGCTTGCCGTCGATGGTCACGTTCACCATGTAGAGACCCGTACCGGTGACAGTACTCAGGTCCATCCGGTGGTTCACGATCCCCTCGGCAGCGACGGCGCGTTCCGTGAAGACGCGCTTCCCGACCATATCGAAGATGTCGATATCCACCATTGTCTCCTCGATCACGTCCACGCCCTCCATGCTCAGGGTCAGGAGGCCATCATGGTTCGGGTTCGGATACAGGCTCATCATCACCTCCCCGGTTCCGTTCTCGGCCGCCGCCAAGGTGGTGCCACCTGTGAACCGGACACGGCACGCCGGACCGAACTCGGAAGTCGCGCTGCTGAACGTGGGACGCACACGAACGTTCAACCACAGGTTGTTCGGTATAGGGTTCGTCGAAAGGTTGTTCGCGATCATCGTTGCCGTGGTCGTCGTGACACGACGGTTGTACGGGCCATGCGGATCATAGACCCACCACTGGTACCCGGTCGAACCAGGCTGAGAGTTACAGTACAGCGGAGTCGTCCTCGGCTGGCTCGCCTTGTCGCAGGAATTGCTCAAGAGTTGCAGGGCTCCGATGGGCACGCAGAAGGTACGTGCGCCCACGCCGCCTAGTTCGCTGGTGGTCGTGAAACTGCCGAGCGAAGCATCAATAATGCGACGTGCTGAAGCGTTGCGGAGCACATAGCCGCCGCCCGTGATGCCGTTGTTCCCGCTATCACTGAAACGCAGGTGGTAGCAACCGGCTGGCACGCAGATAGGCACGTTCACTACGGCACCCGGGGTCCCGTTCGTGTACGGCCCGCCCTGCGTCACTGCCGTGGTCTCTGTCGCATCGTAAAGTACCCAGCTCGTTTGAGCCCCGTTGGCATCCAAGGTGATCGACAGGGTCAAGTTTTCCGTGCATCCGCTGGGAGTGCCGACACACTGGCAGTTCGCGTTCAGCACATCGTTGATGGTGTTCGCGTTGCCATCGTTGCAAGTACTGCCGATCTGGCCAGCCACGTTCGGGCAATTGTCGTTCGCGTTGCAAACGCCGTCACCATCCGAATCCTGGAAGGTGCCAGCGCACACGCAAGTCGCGTTCAACACATCCCCCACGGTACAGGCATTGCCGTCGTCGCAGGCGGAACCCTGCTGACCGGCCACGTTCGGGCAGTTGTCAGAGCAATCCGGCGTACCGTCGCCATCAGCGTCGGCCGTAAGCGGCGTGTACACGCAGGTGTTGCTCACGCATGCATCGCTCGTGCAGACATCGTTGTCGTTGCAATCGCCGTTCACCACACAGCTCACCGCCGTGCCGACGCATACGCAGTTCGCGTTCAATGCATCGTTGATCGTCAGCGCGTTGCCATCGTCGCAAGCAGAGCCTTGCTGACCGGCCACGTTCGGGCAGTTGTCAGAGCAATCCGGCGTACCGTCGCCATCAGCGTCGGCCGTAAGCGGCGTGTACACGCAGGTGTTGCTCACGCATGCATCGCTCGTGCAGACATCGTTGTCGTTGCAATCGCCGTTCACCACACAGCTCACCGCCGTGCCGACGCATACGCAGTTCGCGTTCAATGCATCGTTGATCGTCAGCGCGTTGCCATCGTCGCAGGCAGAGCCTTGCTGACCGGCCACGTTCGGGCAGT
>CAZYPC010000012.1:0-68633 GCA_964649165.1 uncultured Chryseobacterium sp. | reverse complement strand
TGTGGCAGGATATCGCCGGGAACACGTTAAGCACGTTGCGCGACCTGTGGGGCACCGCTCCGACGGGCCGATACACACTGGACCTGCAGAACAAGAGCGGCCTGCCGATAGCTGATGCGGTCGTGCGCCTGAAGAAGAAGGACGGCACCGAACTCTACAGCGCTCGCACGGACAACACGGGCAAAGCCGAGCTCTGGGCCACGCTCGACGCCAAGGCCGACGCCGTGAAAGGCAAACTGATGATGGAGGTGGAATACAACGGTAAGACCACGCGCATCGACAACGTGAAACCGTTCGAGCGCTCGGTGAACCGCCTGGCGCTCGACGTTCCATGCGGCCCCAGCGACAACGTGGACGTGGCCTTCGTGGTGGATGCCACCGGCTCGATGCAGGACGAACTCGACTTCCTCACCGCCGAGATGAACGACATCATCTTCCGCTCCAAACGCATCAGCGACCAGTTGAACTTCCGCTTCGCGAACGTGTTCTACCGCGACATCGGAAGCGATGAGGAATACGCCACGCGCTGCATGGACTTCAGCCGCGTGCTTTCCGCTTCGGTGAACTTCATCTCGGACCAGAAGGCGGACGGCGGCGGCGATGTGCCCGAAGCCGTCGACCTGGCCCTTGATTCCGCCATCAACCATCTCTCTTGGAGCGAGCAGGCACGCGCGCGTGTCCTCTTCCTGATCCTGGATGCCGGTCCGCACATCACACCGGAGGTACAACAGAAGATCCAGGCCTTGACGAAGCAGGCCGCGAGCAAAGGCATCCGTATCGTGCCCATCACCGCGAGCGGCACGGGCAAGGCCACGGAGTACCTGATGCGCACACTGGCCCTCGGCACCAACGGCACCTACACCTTCCTCACCAACCACAGCGGCGTGGGCAGCGACCACCTCGAGCCCACCACGGACCACTACGACGTGGAATCATTGAACGACCTGCTCGTGCGCGTGCTGAAGAGCTACACCTACATGCCGGGCTGTGACCAGCAGATCCCGGAACTGGAACTCGGCTACGCGGATTCGCTGGTGATCGATCCGCTGACCGCTCAGCAGGTCGACTCCACGGGTGCGATCAGTGAGTCCACCGGCCTGGCGACCGACTCCGCGACCATCCGTTGGAGCTACTACCCGAACCCGACCACCGGCATCGTGAACCTGACCGCCGACGTGGACATGGCCGAGCTGTACGTGACCGACCTCAGCGGGAAGGTGATGCAGATAGTGCGGGGACTGCAGGCCAGCAAGACCGTGCAGATCGATCTCGGCGCGTACGCCACGGGCATCTACTTGATCCGCTATCCGTATGGCAAAGCGTGGTTGAGCGGAAAGGTGGTGCTGCAGCGGAGTTGACGGCTCTTGGGTCACACGCTTCTAGCGTGTGGAGAGGATCCTCTTCACACGCTAGAAGCGTGTGACCCAGCATCAACCCAGGTACTTCCCGAAGATCTCCTGGAACGGATCGCGGCCTACCACCATGTAGTAGAACAGCGCACCCAGCCAGCCGTGCAGGATGCCCAGCACATAGAGGTTGCGCTCACGCAGATACACATGGCCGTAGTAGAGCGCAAGCACCAACGTACCCAGCATCAGCCAACCATTGGGATAGTGGACCGCTGAAAAGAGCACAGCACAGAGCGCGATGATCAGCCACCTCGGCCAGCGAGTGCCCACGGTTTCATCGAGGTTACCGGCGACCAGTCCCACGAGCAGGAATTGCTGGATGGTGCCCCAGATGGGATAGGTGACCAGGATCGGCAGGATGTGCCAGGTTAGGTTGATCGTTCCGCGCACCGCGCCGACGATAGTGAACGACAGCAAGGCCAAGCCCACGAACGGCACAACGCGGCGCAGGACGCTTTTGAAGTTGTCCGTGCGGAAGCCCCAGTGCTTCAACCGGGCCGGATCCTGCCGGTAGCTGATGAAGATATAGCCCAGCCAAGCCAGCACCGCCACACTCACGAAGATCAGCCGCAGATCCAGCCAGTCCATGAAGATGAACTTGCCTAGGCAGGTGAGCAGTACGGCGATGAGTTCGAGGGTGCGGCGCTTCGTGGCGGAGGAAGACATCCTCACAAAGATGGGTGCGGCGCCGTAAGCGTGGACGGGGGCAATGCCCAACCTGGCTTTAGAACTTCAGGCTATCCGTGCGGCAATACCAATTAGGATCACAGTCACTAATCACACAGCCGCCGACATACCACTTCCCTTGGTCCAGAGCATAACGCTGCTTGCCGTCCATTTTCAACCCATGCGTTTCATCCCCAATGAGCAGGCCATATTGTATGGGTATGACGGCATCTTTCTTGGAGCAAACAGGACAGAGCCCACTCTCCGCCCGTGAGTCGTAGACGCAATACCTGGGCAGAACGATTTTGATGAACGTTGTTACCCCCGGCTCGACCTGAATTCCTTGAAGTGTTGTATCACGAAAGGTTATGTACGTAGCGTTCACATCATACCGTCCGGGGTCAAGGCTGTCGATTGCGAAACGCCCTTGTTCGTCCGTTGAAATGGCTCTGCCCATGCCGAGTACCGAAACAAGTGAAAAACCAAGCGGGCTGTCCGTTCTTCTGTCCCAGACAACGCCCGAAATACTCCCCGTCTGAGCGAAGCATCCCGTCAACGGAGGAAGAGACAGGTAAACAGCTGCGCCCAGTAATGCACCATGCCAGAAGCGCCTTGATGTCCTCATGATCACAACTCCCAAACCGTACTCCTCTTCGCAAACGGTCGTTTGATCCGCTCCTTGTGTTGTAGCACGAAGGCCATGACGAGGTAGACCACCAGATGCAGCCCTGCTGTGATGCAGGCGAGATAGATGTAGCTCAGCCTGACCTGCTCGGTCTTGATGTTGAGCTTCTCGCCCCACCACGCGCACACGCCGAAGGCCTGGCGCTCGAAGAGGGTTTTGATGGCGGAGATCACGCAGCGGAGGGTTGGGGATGAGGCCTCACGCGGAGGCGCAGAGACGCAGAGGAGGACCGGGGTGTCATGGCGGGTTGTGGTGGCATCGTGTTCTTCGGCATTCTTCGCGCCTCTGCGCCGCTGCGTGAGACCGTGTTACTTCCTCAGCAGGTCCGTTCCGATGACGCAAGATAGACAGCGCCGTTGCCCACAATACTGGTTCTTCAGCTCGATCAACGCTTGGGAGCGCGCGGCATTGTCCGCTTTCAGGCCGAGTTCCGCCCAGCCATCCACGATGGTGTTCTGTTCGGCGGGCAATTTTTCCAGGAGGGCCAACGCGCGTTCACCGAGTTCCTCGCGGCCTTGCACACGGCCCATGGCAAAGAGGTAAGGCACGATGGCGTTGATGATGAGGCCCTGCGCGGCATCGGCTCCCACCCGCTTCGGGCCGGGTGTGGAGGACTGGTCAAAGCGGTGGTGCGTGAGCCAGTAGCCGTCCGCTTCCACTTGCAGGAGCTCCAGGATCGGGACCGGCTCCTCCGAGCTGATCAACGCGTTGAAACTGCCATCGCTGCGCGTGATCAAGCGGGCCAGCTGGGCGAGGCGCACCGTTGGGAAGTTCGGCGGTCGCAGCCGCCCGAACCGCCAGGCGGCCAACGGAGCCGGTTGCAGGCCGTGCAGTGCGGACAAGGCCCGATGCTCTTCCTGAAGCAAGCGCGGATGCTCGTCCAGGAAGTCGGTGCGCAACAGGCCCGCCTGCCCGAAGAGCAGCGCCTCGGTGCGTATGGGATCATCGCGGTACTTGAGCAGCACCTTCAGCGGGAGCGCCTGCGCCAGCATGCCGAACGGCTCAGCATTCACCTTGAAGCCGAAGCCGCGCGCGAGCACATGCCAGAAGGTCTCCAGCGCATCGCCGTTCAGTCGCTTGTACAGCGCTTCCACGTCGGCACACTTGCGCTCCAGGCGTTCGATCAGCACACGCTCCAACCACATGGGCAGGCGGCTGCGATCCACATGAGCGAACTGCGGCTCGCAGGGCACCCACGCCTTCACGCGCATCAATTCCTTGAAGATCTCCAAGCGGCCGGAGGCGATCCTGTTCTTCAACTCCACGGTCGGTACGCGCGCGCCGGCTTTCGTGCGCACATCGAGGTCGTGCTCATACACCACATGCAGCACTACGTTGTCGTACGCCGGATCGTGCTCGTGGCCGTGCGCGTACCACTCGCTGCTGCGGATGTGTACCTCCGCGTTGCCCGCCCAGAGCTGATCAGCGATGCGCACCTGGGCTTCCACCAGATCGGGTCCGCTGTTCTTGTGCAGGCGTCCAGGTCGGATCACCTCCACCGTCTCGCCATCCACGGTGCAGAGGTTCAATGGATCGAAGAGGCGCTGTTCCCAGATGAACTGGAGCAACTCCTCGCGATAGGGGAACGAAGGATCGAGCAGCACATCCGTTCCGCTGGGTTCGGCCACCGTGTATGCCTTGATGTTGCTCACCATTCCAACCATTTGACCCCTTGACCGTTTTTCCGTCAACCGCTGCCGAAGAAGGTAGGTACATTTCTCGCATGCTCCGCTCCTTCGCACCGGCACTGCTCCTGCTCTCGTTCGGCGTTGCGGCACAGCAGGTGCCGGACAGCATGTTCAGGCCCTCCTTTGCCGATCCTGCGTTCACCCCGGGGACCGGTCCGCGCATCGCGATCGATCAGGGCCACCACAACTTCCATACGCGTTCGGGTCGGTACCAGGCCTGTGCCCGTGTACTGGAAGCGGATGGTTTCCGCGTGGTGGACCATGACGGGGCGTTCACCGAGCGGAGCTTGAAGGATCTGGATGCGCTGGTGATCGCCAATGCGCTGCACGTATCGAACACGGAACAATGGGCGCTGCCCACGCCGAGCGCTTTCACGGCCAAGGAGATCGCGGCGGTGAAAGCCTGGGTGGAAGGCGGCGGCGGCCTGCTCCTGATCGCGGACCACATGCCCTTCGCAGGGGCCGCGCAGGAACTGGCGGCGGCGTTCGGGTTCACCTTCAGCAACTGCTTCGCCGTGGAGGAAATGCAGCGTCCGCTCGAACGCTTCTTCCGCGGTGCCGGACTTTCCGATCATGCGCTGGCCGCGGGCGTGGATACGGTCGTGACCTTCACCGGCAGCGCGTTCCAATTGCCCGCTGGAGCTTCCCCGCTGATCGCTTTGAACGATGGCTACACCTTGCTCGAACCCGATACCGCCTGGCGGTTCAGCGAAAGCACCCGAGGGCGGAAAGGTGCCGGATGGTACCAGGCTGCTGTCGTGAGCCATGGCAAAGGCCGCGTGGCCGTGTTCGGGGAAGCCGCGATGTTCAGCGCCCAGTTGGCCGGGCCGCAAGCAGAGCCCACGGGCATGAACAAGCCGGAAGCGCGGGACAACGTCCGACTGCTGCGCAATGTCGCGCGATGGCTGACCGGATCAGATGATCAGAAAATGAGATGATCAGATGATGCGGCGCTCGGCGAGCTTCTGCGCCATGGCCTGTTGCAACTCGATGGCGGCGCGTCGAGCCGCAGGGATCGCATCCTGATCCTTACCGGCGTAAAGGATCCCACGGCTGCTGTTGATGAGCAGGCCGCCGTCCTTCGTTATCGCGGCATCGAGCACCGCGTTCAGATCGCCGCCTTGTGCGCCCACGCCGGGCACCAGGAAAAAATGCTCCGGGGCGACCGAGCGGGCTTGCGCCAGCACATCGGTCCGCGTGGCACCGACCACGAACATGGTGTCATCCGGCGAGCCCCACTCCCCCACCTTCGTCATCACACGCTCGAACAGTCGCTGTTGCTGGGCGTCCACTGGCAGGAACTGGAAGTCCAAGGCGCCTTCGTTGCTGGTGACGCCGAGCACGATGGCCCACTTACCGGAGCGACCGAGAAAGGGCGTCACGCTGTCCTTGCCCATGTACGGCGCGATGGTGACCGCATCGAACCCGAGCTTGTCATAGAACGCCTCGGCGTACTTGCGCGCGGTGTTGCCGATATCGCCGCGCTTGGCATCGGCGATGATGAAACAATCGCCCCGGCTGCGGATGTAGGCCACCGTGGCTTCCAGGTCGGCCCAGCCTTCCACGCCGAGCGCTTCGTAGAACGCCAGGTTCAGCTTGTAGGCGACGGCGACGTCATGCGTGGCCTCCACGATCGCTTCGTTAAAGGCCCGCACCGGATGACTTTCCTCGCGGAAGTGCGCAGGAACGAGATGCTCCTCGGTATCAAGTCCCACGCAGAGCAGGCTGCGCTTCCGCTTGATAGTGGCAACGAGTTCGTTCCGGGTCATGATGCGTTGGAGCCCTCTTTCAGTTTTTCCGTTCGGTCGGCGAGTTGCAACGCATCGATCACATCCTGTAAATCACCGTTCATGATGGCGGGCAGGTTGTGGCTGGTGAACTCGATGCGGTGGTCTGTGACGCGGCTCTGCGGGTAGTTGTACGTGCGGATCTTGGCGCTGCGATCACCGCTGCTCACCTGGCTCTTGCGGTGGTTGGCCTCGGCCTGCATCTTTTTCTGCAGCGCCTCGTCGTAGAGTTTCGTGCGCAGCATGGTCATCGCTTTCATGCGGTTGCCCAGCTGGCTGCGCTCGGTCTGGCACATCACCACGACGCCGGTGGGGATGTGCGTGAGGCGCACCTTCGTCTCCACCTTGTTCACGTTCTGACCGCCCGCTCCACCGCTGCGCGCGGTCTCCATTTTCACATCGCTCTCCTTGATGTCGAAATCGAACTCATCGGCTTCGGGCAGGACCGCGACGGTCGCCGCACTGGTGTGGATGCGTCCTTGCGCTTCGGTGGCGGGCACGCGCTGCACGCGATGTACGCCAGCCTCGTATTTCAATACGCCATAAGCCCCTTCACCGATCACGTTGAAGATCACCTCCTTGTAGCCACCCACGGTTCCTTCGCTCACATCCGCTACTTCGATCTTCCAACCGCGTCCTTCGCAGTAACGGGTGTACATCCGGTAGAGGTCACCGGCGAATATGCTCGCCTCATCTCCTCCTGTGCCAGCCCTCACTTCCATTGTGCAGTTGCGCGCATCGTTCGGGTCCTTGGGAACCAGAAGCATACGCACCTCCTCGTCCATGGCATCCAGTTGGGCCTGCAGCTCGGTCTGCTCGGCCCGGGCCATTTCGAGCATGTCCGGGTCCTTCTCGGTGCGGATGATCTCCTTGGCACCTTCCAGTCCTTCAAACGTGCGCTTGTAGCGGAGGTAGGCTTCTTCGATCGGCTCGAGGTCGCGGTACTCGCGGTTGAGCTGGATGAACTTCTGTTGATCGGCAATGACGGCCGGATCGGCGAGGCTCTTGCTCACCTCGGTGCGGCGGTCGTGTACCGCGGAGAGTTTTTCGAGGAGGTCGTTCATGGGAAGGGAACCGCCGATTCCGCCGATTTCACCGATTCAATGCGCATAGGAGAAAATGCCGTGTTCGCTGGTAAGGACGACCTCCTTCGCTGGCGCGGTTTCCACCCGTCCGATGATGCGCGCTTCGATGCCGAACGAGTTGCTGATGCCGATGATCTCCTCAGCGCGGGTTTGTGGCACATAGAGCTCCATGCGGTGGCCCATGTTGAAGACCTTGTACATCTCCTTCCAATCGGTGCCTGACATGCGCTGAATCGCCGCGAAGAGCGGGGGTGTCGGGAAGAGGCTGTCCTTGATGACGCGCAGGCCCTCGACGAAGTGGAGCACCTTGGTCTGGGCACCGCCGCTGCAATGCACCATGCCGTGGATGTCCCCGCGCATGCGCTGGAGCACCTCGCGGATCACGGGGGCATAGGTGCGCGTGGGTGAGAGCACGGCCTTGCCGAGATCCAAGGGTGTTCCGGACAACGGGTCGGTGAGTTTCGCCTGGCCGCTGTAGACGAGCGCCTCCGGCGTGCCGGGGTCGAACGTTTCAGGAAATGCGCTCGCGAGCGACTTGTCAAAAACGTCATGCCGGGCGCTGGTGAGGCCGTTGCTGCCCATGCCCGCATTGTAGCTGTCCTCGTAGTTCGCCTGTCCGTAGCTCGCCAGACCCACGACCACATCGCCCGCTCGGATGCGAGCGTTATCGATCACATCATTCCGCTTCATACGCGCGACGACGGTGCTGTCCACGATGATGGTCCGCACCAGATCGCCCACATCGGCCGTCTCGCCCCCAGTGCTCCGGATGCCGATGCCCAGGCCTCGCATCTTTTCAAGGAATACTTCCGTGCCCTCGATGATCGCCGAAATGACCTCACCGGAGATAAGGCGCTTGTTGCGCCCGATGGTGCTGCTGAGAAGGATGTTGTCGGTGACGCCCACGCAGAGCAGGTCATCCAGGTTCATCACCACGGCGTCCTGTGCGATGCCTTGCCACACGCTGATGTCGCCGGTCTCTTTCCAGTACGCATAGGCCAGGGAACTCTTCGTGCCGGCGCCATCGGCATGCATCACCAGGCAATGATCCGCGCTACCGGTGAGGTCATCGGCCACCACCTTGCAGAAGGCTTTGGGGAAAAGTCCCTTGTCCAACGTGGCGATGGCCTTGTGGACATCCTCCTTCCCACTGCTGACGCCCCGTAGAGCGTATCGATCCTGCTGGTTCATTCCAAAAAGAAAAGAGCACCCCGCATGAACGGGGTGCTCTTCCTGGAGTTGTTCACTACTGGTTCGGTGGCGCGGTTCCTTCTTTCGGAACGTAGTCGAAGTTGATCACTTTGAAGTCGGTGCGGCGGTTCTTCTGGTGGCCGGCCTCCTGCTCCTCCCTCGTCTTCATTGCCTTGATCTCGGCATCCGACACCAAGGGCTCGGTGGCGCCCTTACCCACCGGCACCATACGGACCGGATCGATGCCCTTGGTGACGAGGTAATTCACGCAGGCTTGCGCACGCTTCTGGCTCAACTCCATGTTGCCCCCTTTGTACGAACGGGTATTCCTGGAATCCGTGTGCGAACGCAGTTCGATGACGATGGTCGGGTTCTCCGTCAAAGTGGTATAGAGCGTTTCCAACGAGTCCTTGCCGGCCTGGGTCAGGTCGAATTTATCCACTTCATAGAGCACCTGCGGAAGCGCGATACCCTTGCCCTCGATCACCGGCTGCAGGTAGTACTCCTTGGCGAACGTCGTGCTCTCGTTGATCCCGACGGTGGTGATCTGATCGTTCACGACGAGGTACTTGTCCTTGCTCGCGCGGATGGTATAGCTCGTGTTCTCCTTGATGTAACGGTCCTTGCCGTTCTCCGCGAAATTGAAGCCACCGTTACCGTCGGTCATCGCGCTGAAGTTGCTGCCGTCCGTGCCGACGACTTCCACCTTCGTGTCAGGGAGGGGCTGCCCTGTGAGCTTGTCGTAACAGGTGCCTTGAAGAGCGAAGACGAGATTGGGCATCATGAAGCGCCAGATATCATCCTGGCCTTTGCCCCCGGGACGATTGCTGGTGAAGTAGCCCTTCTCCTCGTCATTGTCGAAGATGATGCTGAAGTCGTCCCCGCTGCTGTTGACGGGGCTCTTCATATTCTCCACGTGGCCCCAAGCGTTCTCACCGGTCTTTTCGGCCAGGAAGATGTCCATCCCACCCATGCCCGGGTGACCATCGCTGCTGAAGTAGAGGTTCCCGTTCGCGCGAAGGAAGGGGAACATGTCGTCCTTCTTCGTGTTGATCTCCGCACCCAGGTTGGAGGGTGTTCCGGTCGGCTTGCCATCCTTGTCCAAACGCACCATCCAGATGTCCTTGCCCCCCTGGCCACCCTTCTGGTTGCTGGAGAAGAGGAGCAGGCCATCGTCCTTGCTCACCGTGGGATGCCCGAGTTTGGCCTGCACGGAATCCTTCGCATCGATGGGCGGGTGCAGCACGAGCATTTCCGGCTCGCTGTAGTTGCTGCCCACCTTCTTGCTCATCCAGATCTCGCAGCCGAAGGCCTTCTTCTTCTCATGCTGGCAGCGCGTGAAGTACATCACGGTGCGCTTCGCGTTGAACGTGGGGCTGGCCTCGTGGGCGGGCGTATTGATCGTGGGCGGCAGCTTTACCGGCTCGCTCCACTTGCCCAGTTTGTCACGGCTGCTCTGGAAGAGATCCAGGAAGCTCTCGCCGGCGATCCCGTCTGTTTCCGTGCCCGTGCTGGCCGCACGGCTGCTTGCGAACACCACTTCATCGTTCTTCTTCACCGAAAATGCCGCTCCGTAGTCGTACTGGGGGGTGTTCAGGAGCACCTCGGGGTCAGCGGTGTAGCGGCTGGGTTGGTCCTTCCAGGTCTGGGCCAACTGGCAAGCGGCCAAGCTCGCATCCGCACGGCTATCGCCGGGGTTCTTCTCCTTGTACTTGTTGTAGGCGGCGATCGCTTCGGCGTACTTGCCCTGCTCCTTGAGCGCCTCGCCGATGTAGTAATACGTGATGGGATCCGTGTACTGGGCCTTGTTCGCTTTCTCGTACCAGACCTGAGCGTTCGGGGCATCACCAAGCGTACGGTAGCACTCCCCCACCTTGAAGATCAGTGCGGCCTTCTCGCTCGCTTTCTTCTCTGTGGTGTAGGCTTTCTTGTAAAGTTCGATCGCGTTGAAGTACTGCCCTGCCTTGAAAGCGGCATCCGCCTCTTCGGCTTGCTTCCCTTGTGCCACCGCCAGGGTGGTGCATAACAGGCTGAAGGTGAAGCAGGCCAAGGTCTTCCTCATGCTCATCATGGTCCGGTTCGATTACTGGTTTGGTGGGCCGGGCGAATGTAAACGAAAGTCGCATTGGACCGAGTTGCTGCCCAGCTCCGAGTGTCGTTCCGTGCGTGGATGCCTTCCAAGGCGAAAGGTGACCCTCCGCCACGATAAAGAAAGAGGCGGCCGCGCGCCACCTCTTTCGATCGACTATCCAAGCTCCTCTATCGTGTGAAAAGGAGCTCACGGAGCTTCGGAAGTGGCCAGAGCTCGTCATCAATGGTGATCTCCAGCTTGTCGCTGTGGTACCGGATCTCATCCAGGAAGGGCTTTACCTGGTCGCAATAGGCGATGGCCTTTTCGCGGTGATCCTCGATGGCGTTGGCCTTTTTCCGGGCCTCCGTCATGGCATCGGCCAGGAATTTCAACTGGCCGACATGTTCGCTGATGCCCTCGATCAGTTCGATCTGTGTGGCAGAGGCCTTTTTCGCCTTGTCTGCCCCCAGAACATCCTTCAGGCCGCGCACATTCTCGATGAGGCGGTTCTGGTAGGTAATGGCCGCAGGAATGATGTGGTTCAGGGCGAGATCCCCACAAACACGGCTCTCGATCTGGAGCTTCAATACATAGCTGTGCAGCTCGATCTCGTGACGGGCATCGAGTTCCACCTCGCTCAGCACGCCCATGTCCGCGAAGAGCTTCTTGGTCTCCTTGCGGCCCCATACGTCCAGCGCACGGGGCGTATCCTGGATGTTGGAGAGCCCGCGTTTGGCGGCCTCCTTCTTCCATTCCTCACCGTAGCCATTGCCTTCGAAACGGATACTCCTGCTCTCGACGATCAGGTCACGGATCACCCGTAGAACAGCCTCGTCCTTCTTCGTGCCCTTCTTGATCAGGGCGTCAACCGTTTTCTTGAACTCGCGCAACTGGTTCGCAACGATGGTGTTCAGCACGGTCATGCTGGCGGCACAATTGGCGCTGCTGCCCACGGCGCGGAACTCGAACTTGTTACCGGTGAAGGCGAAGGGGCTGGTCCGGTTGCGGTCCGTATTGTCCAGCATGACGGGGGGGATCCGTCCGATGTCGAGCTTCAGTTCGGTCTTGCTGGCCGGGCTCATCGCACCCTTGATGTTCTTCTCCAGTCCGTCCAACAGGTTGGTGAGGTACTCGCCGATGAAAACGCTGATGATCGCAGGCGGCGCCTCGTTGGCACCGAGGCGATGGTCGTTGTTGGCACTGGCGATGCTGGCCCGAAGCACGTCAGCATGGCTATGGATGGCCTTGATCGTGTTGACGAAGAAGGCGAGAAAGAGCATGTTCTCCTTCGGCGTCTTGGCCGGGCGCAGCAGGTTCTTGCCGGTGTTGGTGGCCAGGCTCCAGTTGTTGTGCTTGCCGCTGCCGTTCACGCCGGCGTACGGCTTCTCGTGGAAGAGCACGCGGAAGTCGTGCTTGCGCGCGGTCTTTTCCATCACGTCCATGAGAAGCATGTTGTGGTCCACGGCGAGGTTCAGCTCCTCGAACACGGGCGCGCACTCGAACTGGTTCGGGGCCACCTCGTTATGGCGGGTTTTCACCGGGATGCCCAGCTTGAGGCTTTCAGTCTCGAAATCGCGCATGAACGCCTGGGCACGTTCAGGGATACTGCCGAAGTAATGATCTTCCAACTGCTGGCCTTTGGCAGGGCTGTGTCCGAAGAGCGCACGGCCGGTCATCATGATGTCGGGTCGTGCGTAGTACAGCGCCTCGTCGATCAGGAAGTACTCCTGCTCCCAACCAAGGGTGCAGGTCACCTTGGTCACATCCTTATCGAAATACTGGCATACCGCCGTGGCCGCCTCGTCAACGGCCTTGATGGCGCGCAACAAAGGCATTTTGAAGTCCAAGGCCTCCCCGGTGTAGCTGATGAAGATGGTGGGGATGCAGAGCGTACGACCCATAAGAAAGGCCGGGCTGCTCGGATCCCACGCGCTGTAACCGCGTGCTTCGAACGTATTGCGGATGCCACCGCTGGGGAAGCTGCTGGCATCGGGCTCCTGCTGCACGAGCATGCCCCCATCGAAACGCTCGATGCTGCGTCCATTGCCGATGGGCTCGAAGAAGGCGTCGTGCTTTTCGGCGCTTGTGCCGGTGAGGGGCTGGAACCAGTGCGTGTAGTGTGTGGCTCCTTTGCTGGCCGCCCATTCCTTCATGCCACTGGCCACCTGGTCGGCCAGCTTGCGGTCGATGCGCGAGCCTTGATGGATTGCCTGACGCACAGCGAAATAGGCATCCTCTGTAAGGAACATGCGCATCGCCTCTTCATTGAAAACGCTGCTGCCGAAGTATTCGCTGATCCGGTGGCTGGGCAGGTCCACTGGTTTCGGACGACGATCCAGGACATCAGCCAAAGCCTTGGAGCGCAAATGGGGGGTGGGCATGAGAATTTGTGGATTTCTGGCGACGAAGGTATCTATTGATGGGGGTACGGTTCATAATTTCATCACATTGACCTTTCCACAGGTGTGGAAAAGAGGGCAGCCCTCTGAAAACAGTAAGAATGCCGAGGAAGGACGCCTCTTCATGCACCTGATATGGAAATACGCTGATGTGCTACGGCCTATTCGGCCTTCGTCCCCTCCGGCTCTTGCGTCGGGGTGGTCGCGACAGGGTCCGTCACCTGCGGCCGAGAATGCTTAGGAGGGTCCGGTGGCACGAAACTGCGACGCTGTTCCTCGTAGCCTTCCTTCACTTCGTTGGCGCCCCGTTGGATCTCACGCTGAACCTCGGCGCTGGCGTCTCTGATCTGACGCATCGTGCGACCCACGGTGCGCGCGATACCCGGAAGGCCCTTGCTGCCGAAAAACATCAGCACGACCACCATGATGAGCATGAGCTCGCCCCCGCTGACGTCGAATAGGAGAAGCCTGCTCATCCGGGCGCGAAGGTAGATGCGTGGTCATATGTCCATGTGCTCGTGCGGCTTCCCGCTGACCTGTCGGCCATGCCAACGTGGTCACACGTTTGAAAGAGCGAAGGGCGCCCCGACATGTCGTGACGCCCTTCGTTGTAGGATGATCCGGTTCAGGCCATCACCGGCTTCTGCTGCACAGGCTCGGCCACGCTGTCCTTGTGCAGGTCAACTACCACCGCGCTGGCGATGAAGATCGAGGAGTACGTACCCACGGCGATACCCACGAACATGGCGAACACGAAGCCCTGGATCGTCACCCCGCCGAGCAGGAAGATCACCAGCAGCACGAGCAGCACAGTGAGCGCCGTGTTGATCGTACGGCCCAAGGTCGAGTTGATGGCCTTGTTGAACACCGTGGCCCAAGGCTCCCGTTTGTGATCCTGGAGGTATTCGCGGATCCGATCGAACACGACCACGGTATCGTTGATCGAGTAACCGATCACCGTCAGCACGGCCGCGATGAAATGCTCATCGAGTTCGAGGGAGAACGGCAATACCCCGTGCAACAGCGAATAGAGGGCCAGCACGATGAGCGCATCGTGTACCAACGCCAGAAGAGCGCCAATACCGAATTGCCAGGTGCGGAACCGGACCGCGATGTACCCGAACATGAACAGCAGCGTTATGCCCACGGCCCATACGGCACCGCTGCGGATATCATCGCTTATCGTCGGATCGACCTTGCGGGAGGCGATGACTTCGGAACCTCCTCCGATGGAACCCAGCCCCTCTTTCAGTTTGGCCTCGACGATGGAGTCCGTTGTCTGGCCCTTCTCCATCACCAAGTAGTTGGTCGTGACCATCACCTGACTGCTGCCCCCGTAGGTCTTGGCTCCGATGGCCGCCTCATGGCCGCCTTCGGCGGTATACACTTTGGCCAGTGCCACCTTGATGTCGTCGACGTTCACGGGTTCGTGGAATTTCACCACGTATTGCCGCCCACCGCTGAAATCAACACCCTGGCTGAAGCCGCGCGTGAACATGCTGACGAAACCGGCGAGGATGACCACGGCGCTTACGGCATAGAACGTTTTCCGCTTGCTCATGAAGTCATAGTTGGCATGGGCGAAAATGTCCTTGTTCCAACTGTGCCAGAAGGAGATGCTCTTGCCCTTCTCCAGTCGGCGCGTGATGATCAGGCGACTGATGAAGATGGCCGTGAACAGCGACGTCAGGATGCCGAGGCCCAGTGTCGTACCGAAGCTCTTGATCGGCCCGGTACCGAAGATGTAAAGGATCACGGCGCTGGCGAAGTGCGTCACGTTCGCATCGATGATGGCGCTCATCGCGTGCTTGTAGCCCAGGTCGATGGCGGTTTTCAGCGCCTTGCCATGGCGGAGTTCCTCACGTATGCGTTCGTTGATGAGCACGTTGGCGTCTACCGCCATACCCACGGTGAGGACGATACCGGCTATGCCCGGCAGGGTGAGCGACGCCTGCAGTGAAGCCAAAGTGCCCATCAGAATGAACACGTTGGCGAGCAGTGCCACGTTGGCGACCCAACCACCGCCATTGTAGTAGACGATCATGAAGATCATGACCAACAGCATGGCCACCCCGAAGGAGATAAGGCCATCCCGCACGTTCTCACGACCGAGCGTGGGACCGACCACGGTCTCATCGATGATGCGGGCTGGGGCCGGAAGTGCACCGGCCTTGAGCACATTGGCCAGGTCGGTCGCCTCTTCCATCTGCTTGTTCCGGTCGCCGGCACCCAGCGTGATCCGGCTGCTGCCGTTCGGAATGGGCTCGATGATGTTCGGTGAACTGACCACCGTGCCGTCCAAGGTGATGGCGACCTGCTTACCCACATTCTCCTCGGTCATCTGCTTCCAGACACGAGCGCCATCGTCATCCATGTCCATGCTGACCACAGGATCCCCCTTCAGTTGATCGAAGTCCTGGCGCGCATCGGAAATACGGGCACCATCGATGCGGGGCTTGCCATCCCGCGGGATCTTCAGCGCGCGCAGGGCCAGGTATTCACCCGGGTTCTCCACATATTCCATCGGCTGGGTTTTGGAGGCCCAAGCGAGACGCAAGCCGAAGCTGGGATCCGGGCTCTTGATCTGCACCCGGCGCAACAGCGCGTTGATGTGCAGGGTATCCGAGGGGCGGCAGAAACCGATAACGTCCACATGTTCCTGGGCGCTCTTTGCGCGGTAGGGATTTCCCATGATCCGACCCGGGCCGAACAACGGAGAACGCTTGTCCTGTTCCGCTTGGAAGGTGAGCGAGTCCGCCTGGATGGCCGCTCTGAACGTGGAATCCGCCGCGTTGAGCGAATCCAGCACGAAGGCCTTTCTCGTGCTGTCGATAAGGGCGTCCGCCGTCACCGCCTTGCGGGCCGTGTCGATGTCGGCGATGAAGCTCCGGATGCTGTCCATGCGGAGGCTGTCCTTGCGAGCGAAATCCGGGAAGAGCAGTGAGCTGATGCGCGTGTTGGCCTCGTTCAACGTCTCGTTGAGGTCGGTGGAGTTGAAGGTCTCCCAGAACTCGAGGTTCGCGGTGCTTTGCAGCACTTTCCGCACGCGATCCTTGTCCTTAACACCCGGGAGTTCGATCTGGATGCGGCCGCTGAGCGCCTGTTTCTGGATCGTGGGCTGGCTGACCCCGAACTTGTCGATACGCGTACGGAGGATCTGTTCGGTGTTGTTCAACGCGATGCGGGCCTGCTCGCGCAGCGCCGTGATGACCTGTTCATTGTTGAACGTGCGATCGAACATCGCCCCGTTCGTCTGGGACGAGAAGATCGCCGCCAAGCTGGCCTGGGGCGCGACCTTCTTGAACTCCTGATCGAACAGGGTGATGAAATCCTCCGCGCTCTTTTTCTGGGCTTCCCGGGCGTTGGCGATGGCCTGTTGGAAGGCAGGATCCTGGCTCTTGCCGCTCAGGTTCTCCACGAGTTCCGGGATGCTCACTTCAAGGGTAACGGCCATACCTCCTTTCAGATCGAGACCTTGGTTGATCTCGCGCTCCTTGCACTCCTTGTAGGAGTAGCCGAACACCGGATAGACCACGTCATCGGCATGCTCGCGCAGGTATTTGTTCTCGAAGGCGAGCTCAATGGAGTCCTTGTCCAAGCGCTCGTTACCTGGCGCCTTCAGTACCGAATCGGCCTGAACACCGGCTTCCAGCAAGGCTTTTTCCTCGAGACCACCGGAGAAGAAGGAGAAGGACAATTGCCACAAACACGCGATCGCCAGTAGGATGGTGAACACCCACAGCGCGGTACGATTCTGCATGACGGAGGGATTGGTCGTTAGACCGTTGCGGCCTTCATGGAGAACGAAGGTCCGGTAAACGGGGCGGCAAATATAGAAGTATGGTCTACGCGGGCAGAAGGTCCCTGATGGCGCACCACGAATGGTGGAAAAGGACGTGTTTCCGGCCCCTCCCCAGGCTTGGCGGGACAGTAGTTTCGCCCGGCAGGTCGGCCTCCGGCCTTGTGCCTTTTCATGTCCCGATGATGAAGATCACCGTGCTCCTGGCCGCTGGCCTGTCGGCTCCATTGTTCGTCGGCGCGCAGTTCGCGCTATCCTTCGACCCTTCCGTTCCCGTGGTCGAAAGCGGGTCGACACTTGCCAAAGCCTGGGCCGGGGGATTGAATTTCCCACAGATCTCGGACATCGATCTGGACGGCGACGGGGACAAGGACCTTTTCCTGTTCGACCGGTCGGGCAACAAGGTTGTGACGCTCCGGAGCAATGCCGCCCAGGGGCAGAACGACTACACGTTCACACATGACTTCGACCATGTTTACCCCTTCGAACAGTTGAAGGAATGGGTGCTGCTGCGGGACTACAATGGCGATGGCAAAGAGGACATCTTCAGCTATTCGCTCGGTGGCTTCGCCTGTTACAAGAACACGAGCATCGGCAACTCGCTGTCGTTCGCGGAGGTGGATACCCTGGTGCGCTCAGACTATTATCCGACGGACGCCAACCTGTATGTGACGCAGGTGGACATTCCCGGCATCGAAGACATCGACGGCGACGGCGATCTGGACGTGATCACGTTCAGCATTTTCGGGAATTACATGGAGCACCATCGCAACCTGAGCATGGAGCTCTACGGCACGGCGGACAGCCTTGAATTCGCGGTATATAACCGCTGTTGGGGCTTCTTCGCCGAGAACCTCAACAACAACTCGGTCTACCTGAACTCCATCTGCAACTACAACCTGCCCAATCCACAACTCGGGGAGCTCATCAACAACACCACGGCCGCATTGCGGAGTGGCCAGGAGGAGGATCCCCGGCTTGGCGAAGGCGAGCGGGCGCATACCGGGAGTACCAACCTGCCCATCGATCTGGACGGGGATGGCGACAAGGACCTTTTGGTGGGTGACATCCTCGCCCGCACGCTACTGGCGCTCACCAATGGGGCGGATCTGGACAGTGCATACATGGTTGCCCAGGACAGCGTGTTCCCGGTCTACGATGAATCGGTGCAGCTGGACATTTTCCCCGCTCCCTTCTACGAGGATGTGGATTTCGATGGTCGGCGCGACCTGCTGGTCGCACCCAACAGTGAATCCCTGGCACAGAACAAGCGGGGGGTCTGGTACTACACCAACACGGGCACGGATATCGCACCCATTTTCGACAAGCAATCGGAGGAGCTCTTCCAAGGGGAGATGTTCGATGTTGGTGAGGGAGCCTACCCCGTGCCGTTCGATATCGACGGTGATGGCTTGATGGACCTCTTGGTGTCCAACTATGGCTACTTCCACCCCAGTGGGGTGTACCCGCCCAAGATCGCCGCGTTGCGCAACACCGGCACGGCCACCGCCCCCTCGTTCGAACTGATCAATGAGGACTACATGGGCCTCAGCACGAGCGGTATCGGCAATTCGATGTATCCGGCCTTCGGGGACCTGGACGGCGATGGTGATCAGGATATGCTGGTCGGTGAGCTACAAGGGAAATTGCACTACTTCCGGAATGACGCGTTAGGCACCACCGCGCAGTTCGTACTGGCCGAGCCTACCATCCAGCACGTGGTGAACGACACCGACACCGTGGACATCGATGTAGGTATGTTCTCCACCCCACAGCTCTTCGACGTTGATGGTGATGGCGTACTCGATCTGCTCGTCGGTGAGCGCAACGGCAACGTCAACTACTACCGCATGCTGGACCCCGCCCCGGACCAGCTTTGGGAGCTCGTCAATGATTCGATCGGCGCATTCACCGTGGCCGAATATGTCACGGGCTACAGCGTCCCGTTCATGTACCTCAACGGCACCGGGCAGCGCGAACTGGTCGTGGGCACGGAAAGCGGGTGGATACACAAGTATGATGGCATCGAAGGCAACCTGGACGGCGCATGGAACCTGGTTGACGACCACTGGCAGGATGTGCGCGAGGGCAAGTTCACGGCGGTGGCCCTGCACGACTTCAATGGCGACAGCTACCTGGACGCGGTGATCGGCAACTACCGGGGCGGCATCAGCTACTGGCGCAACGACTTCGCTGCCGCCATGCAGGACCTCGAGGGCGTCACGAGCGCTGAAGCGTTCACGATCATGCCGAACCCGGCTGCAGGCCCGACGGTGATCGAGCTGGGGATCCCTGTCCAGGGCCGCTTGCACCTGGAGGTACTGAACAGCGTTGGGCAGGTCGTTCATAGCGGAACGGTGCGCGGTAGGCGCATTGAACTGGACACGCGCGGATTCGCTCCTGCTGTTTACATGGTGCGGCTCGGAGATGGCACCCGGTACTGGACACAAAGGCTGGTCGTCATGCGCTGAGCGATGGTGCAGGACGTCATCCTCTTTGATGGCGATTGCGCCTTCTGCAACGGCTGGGTGAAGTGGATCACACGACGGGATCCCGGAAAGCGGTTCAGGTTCGTGCCGCTCCGATCCAGCGAGGGGTCTGACCTGAGACAAAGGCATGGCGTACCCGTCACGATCGACTCGATCGTGTTGGTGCAGGATGGGCAGGCGTTCACCCGCTCGGATGCCGCTTGGCGCGTGCTGAAAGGGCTTCCTGGCCAGGGCCTGTTCGGTACCGTGGTGCGATCGGTACCTCGCCCGTTGCGCAACTGGGGCTATGACCTCATCGCACGGAACCGCCACCGCCTTGGGATGAAGGACACCTGCGAACTGCCGGAGAACCGTGGTTGAACGGACGCGCCACCCCTTCCTTACCGCCCGCTGGCTCGACCTGGTGATCGCGAACTACGCGGTGGACCCCGACATACTGCGATCCCACCTCCCCTACGGAACCGAATTGGATCTGTGGCAAGGCACCTGTTACGTCAGCTTGGTCGGCTTCCTGTTCAAGGACACCCGGTTGAAGGGGATCCCCGTCCCCTGGCATCGCGACTTCGAAGAGGTGAACCTTCGCTTTTACGTGACGCGGAAAGAGGGTGACCAAGTGAAGCGTGGCGTGGTTTTCATCCAGGAGATCGTTCCCAAGGCGGCGTTGACCTGGGTGGCACGGACCGTTTATGGCGAGCCGTACAGGACATGTCCGATGAGTCACATACGCCGCTTGAGGCCAGAGAAGAACGACTTGTTCGTGAGCTACTCATGGATGTGCGCTGGACACAGCCAAGTGATCAAGGTCTTCGGGCGGTTGGAACCCGAGGAAATACCCGTCGGTTCCGAGGCCGAGTTCATCACCGAGCACTATTGGGGGTATACGCGGATCCACGAACGAAGCACCAATGCTTACGAGGTGCGTCATCCGCGATGGAGAGCCCGCCGGGTCTACAACTACGGTGTGCACGTGGACTTCGGGCTGGTCTATGGCGAGCGGTTCCGTTCCCTCAACCATACTGAGCCAACATCCGTGATGTTCGCCGAAGGCTCCCCTGTCGCTGTGATGGGCGGCGAAAGACTCCGTTAAGAGCGGTGAAGGCGCCCTTCGGGCGCCTTCACTTCGTTGGGACGTGCTGGCGATCAGGCCGGCACGTTGTTCATCTTGTCGAGCACATCCATCACCTCCTTCACCGCCTTGGCGCTGGCGTTGCAGAGCTCCTGTTCGTCCTTGTTCAACTTCAGCTCGATGATGCGCTCAATGCCTTTCTTACCGAGGATCACCGGCACACCCATGTACACGTTCTTCAGGCCGTATTCGCCTGTGAGCCAAGCGCAAACCGGGAATACACGTTTCTGGTCCCGCACGATGGCCTCCACCATCTGGGCGGCGGCGGTGCCGGGTGCGTACCAAGCCGAAGTCCCGAGCAGATTGACGATCTCGCCCCCGCCCTTCTTGGTGCGCTCCACGATAGCGTTCAACTTGTCCTCCGCGATCAGTTCGGTCACCGGGATGCCGCCTACCGTAGTGTAGCGGGGCAGGGGCACCATGGTATCCCCGTGTCCTCCCATCAGAACGGCTTGGATATCCTTGGGCGAAACGCCCAGCTCAGTGGCCAGGAAGGCGCGGTAGCGGGCGGTATCGAGGATGCCAGCCATGCCGAACACGCGGTGTGCGGGGAACTTGCTGTTGATGAAGGCGCAATAGCTCATCACATCGAGCGGATTGCTCACCACGATGATGATGCAATTCGGGCTATGCTTCACCACGTTCTCCGTTACGCTCTTCACGATGTTGGCGTTCGTGGCGATAAGGTCGTCGCGGCTCATGCCCGGCTTCCGTGGCAGACCGCTGGTAATGACCACCACATCGCTGTTGGCCGTTTTCGAATAATCGTTCGTACTGCCTACTAGGCGACTGTCGAACAAGGAGATCGGGGCTGTCTGCCAGATATCCAGCGCTTTGCCTTCGGCGAAGCCTTCCTTGATATCCAGGAGAACCACTTGTTCAGCCAGTTCCCAGCGCGCGCAGGCATCGGCGCATGTCGCGCCCACATTGCCCGCTCCAACCACGGTGATCTTCATCGGTTCGGTCTGTTTTGAGGGCCGCGAAATTAGCGGGGTTCAGGGCTGGCTTCCCGGTTCGGCTTTTCCACGATCGGGGGGTAGTTGCCAACAGATTTCCGGGGCTTTCGAGAAGGATCGTTAACTTCCCGCCACTTCCCCGCATGTCCACGGCTGAATTGGCAACCCTGAAAGAGCAGCTGCGTCTAGGCGCTACATGGCAGGGCATGGAGGCGGCGGAGCAGGTGTTTTCCGGCATCATCGATGGGTGTATAGCCGGGGAACGCCGGAGCCAGCAGCGCGTCTACGAGCTCTTCTATGGGAAAATGATGGCCGTATGCCTGCGCTACACCAAGAACCACGACCAAGCGAAGGACATCCTGCAGGACGGGTTCATCAAGGTGTTCCGTTCCATGGAGAAGTTCAACCGCGAGGGCAGCTTCGAGGGCTGGATACGTCGCATCATGGTGAATACGGCCATCGACTACTTCCGTCGGGCCAAGAACGCGTACCTGTTGCTCGGCGAGGAACGCAGCATCGAGGATTTCGGGGACCAGGACGAGGAGGACACGCTGGAGGACGAATCGGCGGAAGAGGTGCTGGATCTGAAGCCAGCCGACGTCATCAACGCGATGCAGAAATTGACCCCTGCCTACCGGACGGTTTTCAACCTGTACGTCTTCGAGGAAATGACGCACAAGGAGATCGCCGAAATGCTGGGCATCAATATCGGCACGAGCAAGAGCAACCTGGCCAAGGCGAAGCATAACCTGAAGAAACTGCTTAAAAAGGAGCATAAGCTCCCTTGAGATATGAGTACGAGCAAGAACGGACTGGACGCCTTCGAGCGGTCGTTGAGGGAGAGCCTCGACCAGTTCGAGGTTCCCTACAACAGCGCCGATTGGACCCAGATGGAGCGCAGTTTGAACGGCAATGGCCGGGGGTGGTGGGTCAGTGGTGTGGGATTGTCCGTCCTCGTTGCGGGCTTGGTGACCGTGGGTGGTGGAGCGTGGTACGCGCTGGCAGGCGCCCAACCGGTACCTGACCAGCTAGGCGATGCAGCGCAGACCAGCATGCCGAGGATGACCGCTGAAGCCAACACTTCTGTCGTTCCCGAGAAAGACATCGTGGCCCTCGTGCCGGAGACCAAGGCCTCTGTCCTGGCAGGCCAGGCGCCATCTGAAGTGAAGGCGTCGCCAGACCGGACGAATGTCGGAGGTAGCCAAGGCAAAGAATCGCGCTCCACCTCGAACATCTCAGCCAGCCCTGCAGAAACCTCAACGAAGGAGGCCCCCTCTGCGGAAAGGGCGGCTACCGTTCCCACTGCGGCCCCGAACGCGAGCGAGATCACCTTCCGGTCCAGCATAGCGGAAGGTTGCCCGGGCACCTCTGTGAACTTCAAGGTTTCCAACATGCCGGAGGACGGCATCTATCTCTGGAACTTCGGCGATGGCAGCTTCAGCAACCACGCCAATCCTGAGCACACCTTCACCAAGCCGGGCCGCTACCAAGTGATGCTCTCCATGAGCGCCGCTGGAGTGGGCACCATCCAGAACAAGCCGAGCAGCGACGTGATCGAGATCCACGAAGCGCCTATGGCCGCTTTCAATGTGCTCAAGCAGGAGTACGACGGCCACCTGCCGTCCGTGCATTTCGAGAACCGCAGCCTGGCAGGCGCGAAGTATCTCTGGGACTTCGGCGATGGCCAGACCAGCACCATCGCACACCCGGACCATGTGTACAAGAAGAAGGGCGTATATCAGGTCGAGTTGACCGTGACCAACGAAACCGGCTGTGAGGACAAGATCATGAAGGACGTGCGGATCGACAAGGACTACAACCTGGACGCCCCCATGAGCTTCTCGCCCAATGGCGACGATTTCCAAGAGACGTTCATGCCGGAGGCCCTCCGTACCTTGGGGGTGAAGTTCAACCTCACGGTCTATTCGGCCAATGGAACGCTGCTTTACCAGACCAACGATGCCTCCAAGCCTTGGACAGGGCGTCCCCAGAACCGCGGCAACATCTGCGGCGCAGGAGACTACGTGTGGGTGGTTGATGTGCGTGAAAGCCTGCACTTGGCGGAAACCTATACGGGCAAGGTGAGGCTGGAGCGCTGACGGTGATGGAACTCTTCGCAAAAGCCCCGCTCAACCCGGGGCTTTTGTCTTTCCATGAGGCCGAAAACCCGACTTCGGTCCTTCTGACAACTCCCCGTTCCCGCCGATTTCTGCCCCGCCCCCGTGGCTGGTTCAGAACTTCAGTACCGCCCCAGCAAACCGAACGCCCGGTTCATCCGTCACCGTGCCGGTGGCTGGTCTACGGTAGCCGGTACGGTCTACCTTCGCTCAGTCGTTGCAACAAGCTTTCAAGATGCATCCCGACCCCATCTTCTCCCCTGCTCGCTCCTGGCGTTCATTATTGGCGCTTTTCGCCATGTGCCTTTCAGCAGGGGCCTTCTCACAAGGGTTGCAATACAGTATCACCGGCGGCTCAGCCACCGCCTGTTCCGGGGTGATCGAGGATTCGGGCGGACCCAGTGCCGAGTATGGGGACAATGAGAACTACACATTCACGATCTGTCCGGACATCCCGGGGAATGTGATCTACCTGACATGGTTCTTCTTCGACCTGAGCACCATGGGCAATGACGACCATCTCTCCATCTATGACGGCGACAACACAGGTGAGACCTCTCTTGGGACCTACACGGGAACTGAACTCCAGAACCTGATCGTCAGCGGTACCGTCTTCAATACGACCGGCTGTTTGACATTGGTGTTCCAATCGAATGGGAGTGGGGTGGGGAACTTCTCCGCCGGGATCCAGTGCACCACACCTTGTGAACACCCGCTGGCCGTAGCGTCCATGAGTGAGCCCGTGCCCCTTCTCGCATGCGTTGATGAAGTGATCACATTCGATGGCAGCGCATCCTATGCCGCTCCGGGTTTCACGATCCAGCAGTACCTGTGGAACTTTGATGATGGCACGGTGGACAGTACGAGCGGACCGGTGGTCACACACTCCTTCGACAACGATGGTGAATACGTTGTTCAACTCCTGGTAACCGATGAGAACGATTGCTCGAACCTGAACCTGGTCGACCTGCAGGTTCTAGTAAGCACAACGCCGAACTTCTCCCTCACCAGCGAGAGCGTGGAAACCTGTTTCGGGGAAACGGTGACCCTCGTGGGGAACGCACAACCGGTTACCTGGACAGGCATGCCCGATGCGGGCATCGGGGAGCCTGCGCTGCTTCCCGATGATGTAGGATCCCCGTACCAATCCGGATTGACCTATGAGCAGTTCAACCCGGGACAAGAGATGACCAGCACGAGCGACCTCTTGAGCATCTGTGTTGAGATGGAGCACAGCTTCATGGGTGACCTGGTGCTACAGGTCATCTGTCCGAATGGCCAGACCACGATCCTGCACCAGCAGGGGGGTGGCGGCATATTCATCGGGGACGCGAACGACATGGACGCCTTCGACCCCGAACCGGGTACCTGCTGGACCTATTGCTGGAGTCCGACCGCCACGAACGGCACGTTCGAAGAGAATTCCACGACGAATACGGTTCCCTCCTCACAAGGAACAGCTTTGGCGCCGGGGACTTACGAACCCGTGCAATCGCTTGACCAGCTGATCGGTTGTCCGCTGAACGGCGAGTGGATCTTTCAGAGCACCGATCTGTGGGCTGCGGACAACGGATTCATCTGCAACTGGACCATCAACTGGAACCCAGCCATCATTCCGGATGTGACCACGTTCACTCCCAGTTTCGGTCTGGACCCGGATTCCACTTTCTGGACAGGCGCTCCCGGCAGCACCATCACCTTCAACGGCGACACCGCAACCTTCACGGCGGACAGCCCAGGCGTTTACAATTTCAACTACAACGTATTGGACAACTTCGGATGTCCCTACGACACGACCATTACGGTCACGATCAACGATCCCTTCACCGTGGATGCGGGCCCGGATGGCGTGATCTGCAATGACCCGTTGCAATTGGACGCGATGATCGTGGGCAGCACCCAGGACTGTGAGTGGACCCTTGAGATGAACGATACAGGGTGGGACGGATGGAATGGAGCGAGCCTGACGATCACCGTGGATGGTGTTCCCACCGTGTATACCTGTGCGGGCAATTTCCAGTCGGTTACGATCCCCATCACCGCCGGTGATGAGATCACATTGACCTATGCGCCCGGTGCATGGGAATGGGAGGTTTCCTACACCCTGCTGGATGATATGGGCAACACGGTATTCGATGACGGCCCCAATCCGTTGGTCGGCCTGGTGTGGACAGGACAGGCCACCTGTGGAGGGGAGGGCGGGATGACCTGGGAATGGACACCTACGGAAGGCTTGTCTGACCCCACCATACCCGACCCTACGGTCGTAGTGACCAGCGAAACAGAATTCACGGTAACCGCGTGGCCCACCGGACATCCGGTATGTGCCGCGAGCGACCAGGTCACGATCACGCTCGACCCTGGTCTTGATCCAGGGAACGATTCGCTCGTCATCGTGTGCGCCACGCCCCCCTCCTTCGACCTGATCACGATGCTGGGCGGTACACCGAACCCCGGTGGCGTATGGACGGATGAGAACGGCAATGTGGTGCCGGATACGTTCAACCCGATGGTCGATCCGGCCGGGGTCTACACCTACACGGTGACCACGCTCCTGGGCTGCATCGGCACAGCGGACCTTGAGATCCAGATCCTGGGCGCCGCCGATCCGCAATGCTGTGGGATCGTAGACGCCGGACCGGATGCCACCGTCTGCGAACTCGAGTACCTGCTGAGCGCATCGGTGGGCAATACCGGCATGGGCATTTGGACCGGTCCGGCTGGCTACATGATCAACGAGCCTTGGAACGCGCAGACCGAAGTGACCGCTCCGGGCAGCGGCCCCGCTATGTTCTATTGGACAGAGGACGACGGCGTGCTCTGTTACCTGATCGACAGCGTGACCATAACGTTCACCGAGCCGCTGGAAGCCGTTGTCACCCGCACGGACGCCATCTGTTTCGAAGCGTGCGACGGAACCGCGATTGTCGCGGTCACCGGAGGGAACGGCGCATATTCATACTCGTGGACGGATAACATCGCGGACGACGAGCCGAACGCCGAGGACATCTGTGCAGGAACGTACAATGTGATCGTCACGGATGAGAATGGCTGTGGAACGGATGAGGATTTCAGCATCGGCCAACCGGAGCTCCTTGAGATCGATGCGGTGAGCATCGTTGAGCCTTGGTGCCATGGTGATTGCAACGGGTCCATCACGATCACCGACGTCGAGGCGGTGCAGTACAGTTTCAATGGTGGCGTGATCTATCAACCCACGGCGACAAAGGATAGCCTGTGTGCCGGCCTATATGATCTCGCCATCAAGAACGCCAACGATTGCATCGGGACCGGTGTGATCGCGGTCACCGAGCCTCCTGCGGTGGTGGCTGAGTTTGACCACATTCCGGTTCCCGCCAACATCGACGCGCCGGTGATCACCTTCTACAACCAGAGCGAGCATGCCGTCGCATGGATATGGGACATGGCAGGTCTTGGGACCTTCCTTGACGAGAACCCCCAATTCCGGTTCAGCGAGACCTACCCAGGTACGTACGAGGTATGTCTGACGTCGATCGACAACCACGGCTGCATGGACACCGTCTGCCATGACGTGGTGATCGACGACGTCCTACAGACCTATGCACCCAACACCTTCACCCCCGACGGCGATGGTGTCAACGACGTCTGGTGGCTTGTCAGCAACATCCCGGACATCATGTCCTTCGAGATGCGCGTCTTCGACAGATGGGGGCAGGTCGTATTCGAAACCACGGACCCCTTGAAAGCCTGGGACGGCAAGCACATGAAAGGCGGTGACGTTCTGAAGCAGGACGTCTATGCCTACCGTTGCACGTTCCAGATCATCAGTACGGGTGGGCTTCGCGAGTACATGGGGCATGTCTCCCTGTTGAAGTGACGCTCCGGGGTTCCCGCGCAGGAGATCTCTGACATCTCACAGGTGACCGGCCACCACATCATGGACAGCCGTTGCAACTTCACACCGGCTATGGGAACGACGCCGGATCGGACATCAGGAAAGGTGCTACCTGACAAGCACCGTTATTGCCCACCACTGCGATGGACCTTGGGGCTGATGGGAGCATTGGTGTCCCTCCTCAGTACGGCGCAACCCGTTTTCAATATCGCCACTTCTGGTGACGTGGTGACCTGTGGTGGAACGCTTGTGGACAGCGGAGGTGAAGGCGGTGCAGGCTACGGGAACAATGAGTCCTTCACCATCACGATCTGCCCGGACGCGCCAGGGGTTTCCATATCCCTTTCCGCACAGGTCTTCAATTTGTCGGCCGCCGGAACGGCACCGGGGGATGGGTTCAACGTGTACGACGGTCCGACGACCGGAGATCCCTTGTTCGGCGCATTGGACGCCAGTTGGATCCCTACGACCATCACGGCCAGCTTTATGAACCCCACTGGCTGCCTCACGCTGGAATTTTTTTCGAACGAGACCGGAACTGGCTCGTTCGTCTTCGAGATCTCCTGCTTTGTTCCTTGCGAGCCACCGACAGCTCTAGCCATAATGAGCGAACCCTCGCCTGCGATGATCTGCCAGGGAGAAGCGGTACAATTCGACGCGAGCGGGTCATCGGCGGCCCCCGGGCAAACGATCACCACGTACATATGGGACTTCGGGGACGGCGGCATGGATAGCACCAGCGGGGCGTTCGTGGCACACACCTTTCCGGACCCTCCGGGCGCACACATCATCCATCTCTCCATCCGCGATGACAACGATTGTGTGAACACGAACAGTGTGGAATTGTTGGTCCATGTCAGCACGACTCCGGAGTTCATCGGCTTGGAGAACCAGACGCTGTGCATGGGAGAATCGATCGTCGTTGATGCTGATGCATCCGCCGTGACGTGGACGGGGCTTCCGATCATCGACTTCGGAGCAGGCTTACCACTACCCGACGAAGTGGGTACGACATTCAACAGTCCTCTTGTGACAAGCGCTTTCGCACCCGGCCAGACAATGACGAGCCTCTCGGACATCGTTTCCATTTGTGTTGAAATGGAACACTCCTATATGGGGGACTTCATTCTCCAATTGACCAGCCCCACTGGGCAATCCATCCTGCTGCACAACCAAGGCGGCGAAGGCACCTATCTCGGCGAACCCATTGACGACGACTTACAACCGAATGCTGTGGGCACGTGCTACCAGTATTGCTTCAGCCCGATAGCTACGAACGGCACCTGGGTCGAGAACGCTGGAGGCGGCGGGTACATCCTTCCTGCAGGCGAGTATGAAAGTGTGCAGCCGTTCTCAAACCTTCTAGGAAGCCAGCTGAACGGGACGTGGTCCTTATCGTTCACCGATATGCTGAATTGGGACAACGGTTTCATCTGTTCCTGGTGGATCAACTTCGATCCCGCCTTGCTTCCGGATGCCGCTGTTTACACGCCCGTACTGGACCTCAGCGATGCGGATTCCACCAACTGGCAGGGCAACGGACTTGTTCCGGACCCCACCGATCCGACGCAAGCAACCCTCACCCCAACGACCAGCGGCACAGAGGTCCTCACCTTTACGGTAACTGACAATTTCGGCTGTTCCTACGATACCACGCTCACGATAACTGTCACGCCGGCGGCCGTTATCGATGCGATATCCCTTCCCCCGGAGGGATGTGGCGAGCCGGTCCAATTGAATGCCTCCCTGCAGAGTCCGGTACCTTCCGGGCCGGTCATTTACCAATGGACACCGGCGGCAGGCCTATCGAGCACATCCATCCCATATCCCATGGCCACGGCCCTGGTGGATACCTGGTATAGTGTAGCTGTTTTTCCTGCTGGACATCCACTGTGCGGAAGCGTGGACAGTGTGTTCGTGAACGAACAGACCTGGCTCGAGAACGACAGCTTGTTGACGGAGGCCATCTGCCATGGTGACGGTACGGGCAACATCGAAGTGATCACCACGGGCAATGGCGGGCCGTGGAATTACACATGGACCGATACTGACGGCAACGTGGTGCAGACAACGAACGGTGCGAATGGCGATACCTTCTCCGGTCCTGGCGGACTGTATACCGTGGTCGTGCTGGAGGGGGTGTTCGGCAATGGCTGCTCGGACACGCTGGAAGCGTCGATCATGGAACCGACAGCGGTGCAGATGCTCACTCTCAGCGACGACACGACGATCTGCTTCACCGGAACCGCCACGCTCGCAGCCTCGGCCCAAGGAGGCTCCGGACCGTTGACCCCGCATTGGAGCGACGGCTTTTCGGATTGGCAGCATGCCGTTACCCCGTTGAGCGCAACGACCTGGTCCGTATGGTCAACGGACAGTCTGGGGTGTTTCAGCGACACGCTGTCGGTGGAGGTGATCGTGAACCCGCCGCTCGGTTTGCACACACCCGATACCGTGGTCACTTGTCCGGACCTGGATACGGAGTTGCTCCCTGACACGGTTTATGGCGGTGATGGGAACTACAGCTTTTCCTGGGCTGGAGGCGCCTTTCAGGAAGAGCCCGGCTATGTTGTGAACCTGCCCGATTCCGCGACGATCTACGTGGTGTTGCAGGACGGATGTGGAACACCGACGGTCACTCATGCCATCCGCGTTTCGGTCAAGCCCATACCCGACCTTGTGTTGGCAGCGGACACCGTGCTCGGCTGCGATCCGTTCGCCGTCATCTTCACCGTGGAGGATACCACCGGTGGCGCCACGGTTGATTGGGACTTCGGCGACGGAATCGTGATCCCGGGCCCTCCTGAGAGCGTAGGTCATACATACCCGGATCCGGGGATATTCGACGTGAGCGTCACCGTTCACTGGCCCAATGGATGTGACGATGACACGACGGTGACCGGGATGATCACGGTGGCCGCGGTACCTGATGCTCAGTTCGTTTGGAGTCCCGTACCCGCCAGCACGCTCGACCCGACGGTCGGGTTCATCGAGGATTCCGGCCCATACGCCGTGAGCTGGATCTGGGACTTCGCCGGACTGGACACCGCACACGGACCCGAGGTCGGGTTCACCTTTCCGAACGTCTTCGGGGATCTGTATCCGGTGGAACTCGTGGTGGCGAACTACCTGGGCTGCACGGACACCGTGGTCCGCATGGTCGAGGTGATGGACGAATTCCTTGTTTTCATTCCCACGGCCTTTACACCCAACGGGGATGGGATCAACGAGTTCTTCTTCGTCCAGGGCGATGACATCGATACGAAAGACTTCCTCTTCGCGGTTTTCGATCGCTGGGGTGAGAAGATCTTCGAGACCACCGACAGGAGCGAAGGTTGGGACGGCTCGTACGGCGGAAGTCCCGTACAGGACGGCACCTATACCTGGCTGCTGAACGCCCGTTCGTTCTACACAGGAAGGCCCCACAAGAACATGGGCCATGTGGTGGTGACCCGTTGAGCAGCACGAAGGGGGCAATAGGCCTACCCGGCTGTCCCGTCGACACTGTTGATGGATTCGTCCAAAGCAGTTGAACGGGAGGTTCGCACCCTTTAACTTTCCCTTGCGCGCTGAACCATCAACGTGCATAGCAGGTGAATGGTGCGACTCTACACCGTTCTGTATAGCACCTGTTCCTGTGATGGAAGCCCCCATGTCACCGCATGAGGACCATTTCCATCATATGCGCGCTGGTCGTTACCTGCCTCCTGGCGTTCCTCACAACGCCCACGGCCGCACAGCCCTGTAACACGGGCTACACGTTCACCGCATCGCCTCCTCCGGTCGCGGGTGAATACCAGTCCGGACAGACGGTGACCTTCTGCTACACCGTGACGAACTGGACGATCGTCAATGTGAACTGGTTCCATGGTATCAGTATGGCGTTCGGGACCGGTTGGGACATGTCGACCCTGGCGCCAGGCCCACCCCCTCCCACTTGTGGAACGAGCGGCGGCACGTGGGGCTGGTACAATATCTGTGACGGCACTTCCGGAACAGCCCTACCGCCCATGGGTCCGGGCTATTTCTTCGACCTGGACAATGACGGCAACCCGGGGAACAACTTCGGCGACCTGTGCAGCGGTGCGGTGGATTGGGAATTCTGCTTCAGCATCACCACGGCCAGCGGCGCCGCGTGTGTGGATGGCGCGAGCCTGAACGTAACGGTGAACAGTTATGGCGACAGTGAGTCCGGCTCATGGGGGAGCGCGGGTTGCGGTGGCGATGCGCTAGGAGTACTCCCCGCGACGCTGAACTGTTGCAGTGCGAATGCAGGTGGCAATGGAGCGGTGGTACTGTGCACCACCAGCCCCGCTGTGAACCTGGCGAGCTATCTCGGCGGAACCCCGGATGCGGGCGGCACCTGGACCGCACCCGGCGGTGGAGCGACCACCTCTGCGCTCGATCCCGCATCGGCGACCAGTGGCAATTATACCTACACCGTGACCTCCGGAAACTGCTCATCGAGTGCGGTGGTTGCGGTCACCATCAACCAGCCACCCGCTGCAGGGGCAGATGGGTTCCTGAACATCTGTTCGAACAATGCACCGACGAACCTGTTCACACTGATCGCGGGAGCCCAGCCTGCCGGGGTCTGGACCGCACCGGGTGGAGGGGCCTTCGGTGGCTGGTATGACCCTGCGGTCCACGTTTCCGGGATCTATACATACACGATACAAGGGATAGCCCCTTGCGCGGCCGACCAATCCACCGTTCTCGTGAACGAATCCGCACCGCCGAATGCCGGGCAGGACGGGGCCACCACGGTGTGTGCGGACGGCGCAGCGATCGATCTGTCGGCCCTGCTCATCGGACCCGATGCGGGAGGGAACTGGTCGGCGCCCGGCGGTGGGGGGACAACGAGCACCTTCACTCCGGGTACCAGCACTCCAGGTCCTTATACCTATACCGTTGCCGGAACACCTCCATGCGGGAATGATCAGGCCGTTGTCACCGTGACACTGGTCAACCCCGTGAATGCGGGAACGGACGGCAGCGTGACAGTCTGCTCGGACGGTGCAGCCATTGATCTGTTCACGAGCCTCGGCGGTGGACCTGGAACAGGAGGCACCTGGGCTGCACCGGGAGGAGGAGCCGCCAGCAACATCTATACGCCCGGCACCTCCACTCCGGGGTCCTACACCTACACGCTGAACGCCACCGCCCCGTGTATCAATGATCAGGCGACCGTAACGGTCACGCAGAACAACCCGGTCAATGCGGGCACGGATGGCGCGGTCACCGTGTGCTCCGATGGTACGAACGCGGACCTCTTCGCCTTGTTAGGAGGCCCAGACCCCGGTGGTTCTTGGGCCGCACCAGGTGGCGGGGCTTCTTCCTCCACCTACACACCGGGAACCAGTGTTCCTGGTGTCTACACATACACCGTCGCAGCACTCGCACCCTGCGTAGCTGACCAGTCGATCGTGACGGTCACGCAGAACAACCCGGTGAACGCCGGAACGGATGGTGCGGCCACCGTATGCGCGGATGGCGGGAACGTGGATCTCTTCTCCTTGCTCGGTGGACCGGAGCCCGGTGGCGCTTGGAGCGCCCCCGGCGGTGGGGCGAGCGGTTCCACCTATACACCCGGAACGAGTGCTCCAGGCATCTACACATATTTGATCAGTGCGCTCGTGCCCTGCGCCGACGATCAGGCAACGGTCACGATAACCCAGAACACTCCGGTGAACGCAGGTGCGGATGGGGCGATCACCGTGTGTTCCGACGGTGCTATCGTGGACCTGTTCGCGCTCCTGGGCGGACCGGATGCGGGCGGATCGTGGACCGCACCCGGTGGTGGCACAACATCTTCCAGCTACACGCCGGGCACAGGTACGCCCGGCGTTTACACCTACACGGTGGTTGCCCTGGCGCCGTGCGTGAACGACCAGGCCGTCGTAACGGTCACGCAGAATGATCCCGTGAACGCAGGTGTTGATGGCGCGATCACGGTCTGCGAGGATGGTGCGAACGTGGATCTTTTTTCCCTGCTCGGTACGCCGGATGCAGGCGGCACTTGGACCACTCCAGGTGGCGGATCGACCACGTCCATCTACACACCAGGCGCAAGTGCACCCGGTGCTTACACATACACGGTTACGGCCCTCGCTCCTTGCGCGAATGACCTGGCGACCGTGACGGTGACGCAGAACAGCACGGTGGACGCCGGGGGCGATGGAGCGAGTACCGTCTGCTCCGACGGCCCGAACGTGGACCTTTTCTCCTTGCTGGGCGCACCTGACATGGGCGGTGCATGGACAGCACCGGGCGGCGGCGCCACAAACTCCACCTACACACCGGGGGCTAGTAGTCCCGGCAGTTACACCTACACCGTGGTAGCGCTTGCGCCCTGCGCGGATGACCAGTCGACGGTCACGATCACGCAGAATGATCCGGTGAATGCGGGAACGGACGGCACGGTAACCGTTTGCGCGGATGGGGCAGATGTCGATCTGTTCACCCTGCTCGGGGGACCGGATGCAGGAGGCACTTGGGCCGCGCCCGGGGGTGGCGTCACCACTTCGAACTACATACCCGGCACAAGCCCACCCGGGACATACACCTACACAGTTGCTGCGCTCGCACCGTGCGTAAGCGACCTGGCGACGGTCATGGTCACGCAGAACAATCCTGTTACCGCAGGAGCGGATGGAGCGATCACCGTGTGCTCCGACGGCGCCAATACGGATCTGTTCGCCTTGCTGGGAGGGCCGGATGCCGGGGGCGCTTGGAGTGCGCCCGGTGGCGGTGCGACCGGCCCCACGTTCACACCTGGGACGAGTGCTCCGGGGATCTATTACTATACAGTGACAGCACTGGCGCCATGCGTTGATGACCAGGCATCGGTCACGGTTACTCAGAACGATCCGGTGAACGCGGGTACGGATGGGATCATCACGGTCTGTTCGACCGATCCGAACGTGGATCTTTTCAGCATGCTCGGAGGGCCGGATGCAGGAGGCACTTGGAGTGCGCCTGGTGGCGGTGCCACCACGTCTACTTACACGCCAGGGACGAGCGCCCCGGGCATATACACCTATACGGTCACTGCGATGGCCCCTTGCGCCAACGACCACGCCACGGTTGCGATCACGCAGAACGTTCCTCCGAACGCTGGGTCCGATGGAGCGGTCACCTTGTGCATCTCCAGCCCCTCCACGGACCTTTTCTCCGCGCTGGGTGGAACACCCGATGTCGGTGGCACATGGACCGCACCCGCAGGGGGTGCGAGTTCCGGAACATTCACACCGGGCACTGATGCCACCGGAACGTACACGTACACCGTACCCGGAACCGCGCCGTGCGCAGCGGTAAGCGCGACCGTGACCGTTGCCGTGGTGTCATTGCCGAATCCCGGAAATGCAGGATCGATCACGCTTTGTACCTCCGGTGTCCCACAGGATCTGTTCGCTGTCCTTGGAGGAACGCCGGACGCCGGAGGCACATGGACCGCCCCGGGCGGTGGTGCCCACTCCGGTACGATGGACCCGACAACTGACGCGGCAGGCGTCTACACCTATACGATCGCTGTCCCCCTGCCCTGCACGAGCGTGAGCAGTACGGTCACTGTCGCCCTCCAAACCCCTCCGGATCCGGGATCCGATGGAGCCGAACTGCTTTGCGTGACGAGCGGTGCGATCGACCTGCTGAACTCGCTGCAAGGCACTCCTGACGTTGGGGGGTCCTGGAGCGCACCGGGTGGTGGTGCGTTCAACGGATCGTTCGTCCCGGGTACCAGTGCACCCGGCACTTACACCTACACGGTATCGGGCACGGCACCATGCCTGGCGCTCAGTGCTGAAGTGGATGTATCGGTCACCGCTATTCCGGATGCCGGTTCGAACGGGAGCATCACGCTCTGCACTTCTGGAACACAGCAAGACCTGTTCGTTCTGCTCGGTGGCAGTCCGGATCCCGGTGGGTCTTGGAGCGCACCAGGCGGAGGAGCGCATTCGGGAGCAGTGGATCCCGACACCGACCCGGCGGGCGTCTATACCTATCAGATCGTCGCGCCAGCACCATGTCCCACGGTGAGCAGCACGGTCACTGTCGCCCTTCAACTCCCGCCCGATCCGGGACTTTCCGGGAACGATCTGCTCTGTGTGACCAGTGCGCCCATCGACCTCTTCTCGTCCCTCCTGGGCTCCCCTGACCCGGGGGGCTCATGGACCGCACCAGGCGGTGGTGCCTTCAACGGTTCGTTCGTTCCAGGAACCAGCGTTCCCGGCACCTATACGTACACCGTTCAAGGCATGGCTCCATGTCCACTGGCCAGCTCAACGGTGGATGTAGCCGTAACGGATATCCCGGATGCTGGAACGGATGGCGGCACCACCCTGTGCACGAGCGGCTCCGCACAGGATCTCTTCGCACTTCTCGGCGGTACTCCTGACGGTGGTGGTACATGGAATGCCCCCGGCGGAGGCCCACATTCCGGCACGCTGGCTCCCGGGAACGATCTGCCCGGTGTATACATCTACACGATCGCCGCGCCAGCACCGTGCCCCAGCGTAAGCAGCAACGTGACGATCGCGCTGCAGGCCCCGCCAGACCCGGGCTCTGCTGGCTCGGCGCTGCTCTGTGTAACCAGCCCATCATTGGATCTGTTCACTTCCTTGCAAGGAACACCCGATGCAGGAGGTACGTGGAGCGCTCCTGGGGGCGGGGCCTTTGCCGGCCCGTTCGTTCCGGGCAGCAGCGCCTCTGGTATTTATACCTACACCGTTGCAGGCGCTCCCCCCTGCCCTGCAGCGAGTACCACGGTGGAAGTAACGGTGATGGACATTCCTGATCCAGGCACACCAGGTAGCATCACCATGTGCACTTCCGGCGCAGCGCAAGACCTGTTCGCGGTTCTCGGCGGGGCTCCTGATGGCGGTGGAGCATGGACAGCGCCCGGCGGTGGGGCACACATCGGCACCGTTGACCCCTCCCTGGACGGAGCCGGGGTCTACACCTATACGATCAACGTACCTCCCCCTTGTGCGAGCGTAAGCAGCACGGTAACCGTCACGCTGCAAGCTCCGCCGGTAGCGGGAACAGATGGTTCTTTGACGCTCTGCATCTCCAGTCCACCGGCGGATCTCTTCACCTCGTTGCTTGGAACGCCGGACGCTGGCGGCACATGGACAGCACCCGGAGGTGGTCCGTTCAATGGCGATTTCCTATCGGGCACAAGCACTCCGGGGGTCTATACCTATACCGTACAGGGTACTTCGCCATGCCCTGCCGCGAACGCTACGGTCGATGTGCAGGTGATCGACTATCCGGATCCAGGGATCAATGGTCTGCTCACACTTTGCGCGACGGACGGCGCCGTCCAGCTCTTCCCATCCATCGGCGGCTCACCGGACATCGGTGGCACTTGGACAGCACCGGATGGCAGCGCCCATGTGGATCTGTTCGATCCAGGGGCGGATGCTGCTGGCATCTACACCTATACCATCGCGGTGCCCGCTCCCTGCACCAGTGTAAGCGCGAACGTCACGGTGAGCGTACAACAACCGCCTGTTGCAGGAACGGATGGTGCGCTCTCCCTGTGCATCAGTGGCTCCGCGACCTCGCTTTTCGCCGCACTGGCAGGCACTCCTGACCCGGGAGGTGCCTGGAGCGATCCATCGAGCGCACCCACGGATGCCACGTTCGTTCCCGGAACCGATGTGGCCGGTACCTATACGTACACCGTTTCAGGGATCGCTCCATGCGTGAGCGCCAGTGCATCCGTCCAGGTCGCCGTGAACGACGAACCCGATGCGGGGAGCAACGGGGCTGTAGTGCTCTGCACGGGTGGCGCCTCGATCGACCTCTTCGACCAGCTCGGCAGCAGTCCTGATGTCGGCGGCTCTTGGACCGGTCCCGATGGGAGCAGCCACTCGAGCACGTTCGATGCCGCCGTGGACGCCGGTGGTGTTTACACTTACACCATCACGGTACCACCGCCATGCTCCAGCGCAAGCAGTTCGGTAACGGTGGTGGTACAATCAGGTCCGGACCCTGGTACGGACGGCGCGATCACACTATGCTCCACCGACGCGCCCGTTCTGTTGTTCACCTCTCTCGGCGGCACACCGGATGCCACCGGAACATGGACATCCCCATCCGGCGACCCATCGGACGGAACATTCGATCCGGCCACGGATGAGTCGGGCGAGTACACCTATACCCTGATAGGGGTCGCACCTTGCCCCTTTGTTTCGTCCATTGTCGCCGTGGGCGTGAATACACCGCCGAACGCGGGCGGCAATGGCGACCTCGCCTTGTGTGGAACAGATGCGCCGCATGCGCTTTTCGACGAGTTGACCGGCACCCCGGATACCAATGGTAATTGGACCGCCCCGGATGGCTCTGCTCATTCAGGGATCATTGACCCCGCTGTGGACGCCGGGGGCCTTTACACCTACACACTGGGAGGCAGCGCGCCCTGCCCGAGTGACGATGCTCTGGTGATGGTCACGGTGCAAGCCCCGCCGGATGCGGGTATCGACGGAAGTCTGGCGCTCTGTACGAATGGTGCATCGGTGGATCTTTTCACGGCGCTGAACGGCACTCCAGCAGCCTCCGGGGCATGGACAGCTCCGGGTGGGGGTTCTTTTTCGGGTCCGTTGGACCCCGCTACGGATCAGCCCGGCCTGTACTCCTACACGGTGCCGGGTATCAGCCCCTGCCCCAACGCCGCAGCGGGGATCACGGTGAGCATCACGGCGGAGCCGGATGCGGGTGGTGATGGTGCCATCCTGCTCTGCTCCGCCAGCCCGGCAGTGGACCTGTTCGATCACCTGAGCGGAACGCCCTCGGCCGGGGGGGCATGGAGCGCACCCGGTGGCGGTGCTTCGGATGGAACATTCGACCCGGGCGCTGATGCCCCAGGTCTGTTCAGCTACACACTGCTCGGTACCACGCCCTGCCCCAACGCCACGGCCACGGTTCTGGTGAACGTCTCATCCAACCCCGATGCGGGTCTCCCTGGCTCAGCCACCCTCTGTATGTCCGACACGCCGACGCCGTTGTTGAACATTCTGACCGGCACTCCGGATGCCGGCGGCGCATGGACCGGTCCCGATGGCTTGCCGCATTCTGCAACGCTCGACCCTTTGACCGATGCGCCGGGCACCTATTCATACGTCATCGATGTGCCACCGCCCTGCGTGAGCGCGAGCAGCTCGGTGTCCATCGACCTCGTCGCTCCTGCCGACCCGGGTCTCGACGGGGGTGTCACGCTTTGCACGAACAGCGCCACGGAGGAACTCTTCGCCCACCTGGGAGGTACACCCGCATCCGGCGGCATATGGACCGTGAGTGGAATACCGCACACCGGGACCTTCGATCCGGTCGTTGATGTGGCCGGGACCTACGTCTACACGCTCGCCAGTAGCGCGCCCTGTCCATCCGTCAGCGCGGAGATCGAGGTACAGTTGAACAGCATCCCTGACCCGGGAACGGATGGCACTGCGGTCCTGTGCGTGAGCGGTGCCCCGGTCGAGCTGGGTTCCTTCCTGGGTGGAACACCCGCAGGAGGGGGCACCTGGACCCTCGATGGCCTTCCACACATGAGCATTCTCGATCCGGGATCGGATCAATCGGGAAGCTACACCTACACGGTGAACGGCATCGCCCCCTGCCCTTCAGCTTCTGCGGACATCACCGTGACGATCGCCACAGAACCTGATGCGGGGAACGACGGACTTCGCACCGTTTGTACCAGTGATGCCCTTTTTGACCTTTTCGACGAACTCGGAGGCACACCTGATGCCGGTGGTACTTGGAGCGGGCCGAGTGCCGTACCCGATGGCCAGTTCGATCCTTTGACGATGGCCGGTGGCGTGTATACCTACCTGCTCAGTGTTCCACCACCCTGTGCGAGCGCGAGCAGTGTGGTAACGATCATCGCTGTGGAACCACCTGATCCCGGCACCGCTGGAAGCGCGTTGCTGTGCGTGAGCTCTCCGGCAACGGATCTCTTCAGCGTGCTCCTAGGCGGCCCGGAGCCGGGAGGTACTTGGGCCGGACCGGATGGGACACCTCACGACCTGCTGTTCAATCCGGCCAGCGATCCGCCCGGGGACTACACGTACACGCTGGCAGGTATCGTTCCCTGCCCCAGTGCGCAAGCCTTGGTAACGATGAACGTGGTGGACGAGCCCGATGCCGGGAACAACGGCTCGTTGACGCTCTGTGCCAGTGACATGCCTACGGACCTGTTCGCACAGCTCAATGGCTCGCCGGATGGAGGCGGGTCCTGGAGCGGCCCCAGCAGCAGTCCCGATGGTTCGTTCGATCCGGCATTCATGCTTCCGGGGACGTATACCTACACACTGGATGCACCGGATCCCTGTCCGGATGCGAGCAGTAATGTGCTCGTGGACATTTCCATCCCGCCCGACCCAGGAGCGGATGGATCGCTCACCTTGTGCACGACCTCCGATGCGGTGGATCTGTTCACGCTCCTCACGGGAACCCCGGAAGCCAGCGGCACATGGACGGCACCCGGCGGCGAGCCGCATGCGAACCTGTTCAATCCGGCACAGGATCCGGCTGGTGCGTACACCTACACGGTGACCGGCGAAGCGCCCTGCCCTTCGGCCAGCGCAGTCGTGACCATGGGCCTTTCACAACCGCCGGATGCTGGCCTGGATGGTAGCATCACCTTGTGTCCCGATGCGGACGCAGTAGATCTCTTCTCTCTCATCGGCGGTTCGCCGGATGCGGGTGGTAACTGGACCGCTCCGGGCGGCGCTCCGCACAGTGGCCTCATGGATCCGTCCAGCGATCCGGAAGGCACATATGCCTACGCGTTGAGCGGTGTTCCGCCATGCGGGCACGATGCTTCCGTGGTCATCGTGGAGGTCAGCGAACCGGTGACGGCCGCGGCGGCCACCAGCAGTGCGGTCTGCAACGGCTCCTGCGATGGTACCGCATCGCTCAACATTCTCACAGGCACCCCGGGGTACGCGATGCAATGGAGTGGCGGCGTGGCGGGTGGTGGTGAACTGGAAGCCGATGGGTTGTGCGCCGGGGACTATGGCGTCACGATCACGGATGCGAACGGCTGTATCGGTACGGTGAACTATACGATCGAGGAACCACCGCCCCTGGTGATCGATGCGGTGGGCATCGGTGATGAGAACTGCATCGGCAGCTGCGACGGCTACCTGAACATCGTGGACAACGAAGGCGTGCTCTTCAGCATCGATGGCGGCCAGACATGGCTCACGGAGAACGTGATCAGCGACCTGTGCGCGGGCGGCTATCTGGTGACCATGCAGGACGCGAACGGTTGTCTCGCATCCACATCAGTACACATCGCCAGCCCACCACCCGTAACGGCCGGCTTCTATGGCGCGCCCGATACGATGAGCGTGACCAACACGACCGTCGCGTTCACCAACCAGAGCGGACATGCGGAGACCTTCCTCTGGGACTTCGGCGGACTGGCGACCAGTACCGAGGGCAATCCGACCTTCACCTTCCCTGACGTGCTCGGCGGCGTCTACACGGTCTGCCTCATCGCCATGGATGACCACGGCTGTGCGGACAGCACCTGCCTACCGATCGTGGTGCTGGATGAGCTCTTCGTCACCGTGCCGAACGCCTTCTCACCGAACGGCGACGACATCAATGACCTCTTCGTGCCGGTCTTCAATATCCCGGCGAACGCCGACGAATACAACTTCATGATCTTCGACCGCTGGGGCCTGCGCATCTTCACCAGCGAGACCGTGGGCGAGACCTGGGACGGCGACTACAACGGTGAGATCGTACAGCAGGATGTGTACGTGTGGAAGATGCACTGCAAGGACAGAATCACGCGCGAGGAGTACGACCTGGTGGGGCATGTGACGGTGGTGAAGTAGCTTCGCTTGAGGTGCCCACCGGGAAAAGTCGTTGAGCATGGCTGAACAAATTCCAACACTAGAAGCCGGAAAGTGCTCTGTGATCTTTGCGGAGAAAGCCACCGGAATTTTGCTCACGACCGACGGTAGTTATTATCTCGGCAAAGGAGAGTTCTTCCGAGTCTTCGATTCGGAGGGTGAGGCTGATGACTTCGCTCAAGCCTACGTTCAAGCACATCCCAAAGTCGAGTGCTGGATTCGAGACTGTGACGGGAGACCTCTCAGACTGGTTGAGTGAACGCCAGAAAAGACGCGCTCCGCTCTGGTAGGGTCACGCCAACCCGTGGCTCCGCCGCTCAGCGGATCCTGCGAAGAGAATCCTCGGCGCAGGGTCCGTATACCCGTAGCGCACGATCACCAGGCGGTGACCCCGCGCGAGCGTGGGTAAGCATGCGAGGATATCACAGTTTGTGACATCCTCCTCAGCCCTTGGGCCGCTTGAAGCCAATGCGCTTCCGGGGCTTGACGGCATTCTTCACCAGCACCTTGGCGGTGAGGTCATCGATACGGCCGATAAGCTCCTGTGCGGTACGGTTGAGCTTCGCATCCAGGCTGCGGAGTTCCCGGCGCAGTTCACGGTTGTCATGCAGCAAGGCGCGGTACTGCGCGAACGCCCGCATGATCTCGATGTTCATGACGACGGCTCGGTCCGTATTGAGGACGCTGGACAACATCGCCACTCCCTGCTCCGTGAAGACCATGGGCGGGACCTTCGCGAACTTGAGCGCGACCAGCCTCGGCGAGTGGTGAAAGATGTTCGCCATCTCCTCTTTGGTCAATTCGAAGCGGAAATCGGTGGGGAACCGTTTCGGGTTGCGCTTCACCTGTTGTTTCAGGCTGCGCGTGTCCGTGCCATAGATCGCCGCAAGGTCCGCATCCACCATCACCTTCACGCCTCTGATGTCGAAGATCAGGTTCTCAACGGCTCCGGCTGGCAGGATAATACCGCCCGAAGACCGCCGCGCGCGTTTTTTGCCTTGGGCCTTGGCCATGAGGCCAAAGTAGCGGCCAAGAGGATATCACAGTCTGTGACATCCTCCGAAAACCGGGGTCCGGCCTCCCTTCGCGGAATACGGGGGCTCCACGCTCCCGCAGGGTCACGCCAACCAACGGCTCCGCCAATGCGCGGACCCTGCGAAGAAGATCCTCTTCGCAGGGTCCCGGATCGCCCTTGGAACGCACGATCACCTTGCGGTGACCCTGCGTGAGCATTGGGCGCAACCCGGGTGAGGATATCACAGTTTGTGATATCCTCACCACAAAGTCGGAAGCCCCGGTTGCCCGGGGCTTCCATAGGTCTCCCCGGCTTTCACCGGTTCTCCTGTAAAGTGGGCGTGCTAGACGTCCAACTTTGCGTACACCGCGTTCTTCTCGATGAACTCGCGGCGCGGGGGAACGTCCTCGCCCATGAGCATGCTGAAGATGCGGTCGGCCTCTGCGCCGTTCTCGATCGTGACCTGTCGCAGCGTACGGTTGTTGGGATCCATGGTGGTCTCCCAGAGCTGCTCGGCGTTCATCTCACCGAGACCCTTGTAGCGTTGCACGTTCACACCGGCCTCTTTGTTCCCGGCCTTCATCCGCTCGATGGTGGCGTCGCGCTCGGCGTCGCTCCAGCAGTAGACCTGCTCCTTCGCCTTCTTCACGAGGTAGAGCGGCGGTGTGGCGATGTAGAGGTGTCCGTTCTCGATCAGCTCCTTCATATGCCGGAAGTAGAAGGTCATGATCAGCGTCTGGATGTGGCTGCCATCGACGTCGGCATCGCACATGATGATCACCTTATGATAGCGGAGCTTGCTGATGTCGAGCGCCTTGCTGTCCTCCTCGGTGCCCACCTTCACGCCGAGGGCGGTGTACATGTTGCGGATCTCCTCGTTGTCGAAGATCTTGTGCTGCATCGCCTTCTCCACGTTCAGGATCTTCCCGCGCAGGGGCAGGATGGCCTGGAACTCGCGGTTGCGGCCTTGTTTGGCCGTACCGCCGGCGGAATCACCCTCGACGAGGAACAGTTCGCTCAGGCTGGGATCCTTCTCGCTGCAATCGGCCAGTTTGCCGGGCAGGCCCGCTCCGCTGAAGCCGCCTTTGCGCTGCACGAGCTCGCGCGCTTTGCGGGCGGCGTGGCGCGCGGTGGCGGCCAGGATCACCTTGTCCACGATCTGCTTGGCGTCGCGCGGGTGCTCTTCGAGGTAGTTCTCGAGCATCTCGCTCACGGCCATGTTCACCGCGCCGCTCACCTCGTTGTTGCCGAGCTTGGTCTTGGTCTGGCCCTCGAACTGGGGCTCGGCCACCTTCACGCTGATCACGGCCGTGAGGCCCTCGCGGAAGTCGTCGCCGGCGATCTCGAACTTGAGCTTGCTGGTGGCCCCGCTGTTGTCCGCGTACTTCTTCAGGGTGCGGGTGAGGCCGCTGCGGAAGCCGGCCAGGTGCGTGCCGCCCTCGTGCGTGTTGATGTTGTTCACGTACGAGTGGACGTTCTCGCTGAAGCTGTCATTGTAGATCATCGCGATCTCCACGGGGATGCCCTGCTTCTCGCCGGTCATGTGGATCACGTCCTCGATCAACGGCAGGCGGGTGCCGTCCAGGAAGCGCACGAATTCGGGCAGTCCCAGGTTGCTCAGGTAGGTCTCGCTCACGAACGAACCATCTTCATTGGTGCGGCGCTCGTCGGTGAGCACCAGCTTGATGCCCTTGTTCAGATAGGCGAGCTCGCGCAGGCGGGCGCTCAACGTATCGAAGTTGTACTCGGTGACCTGGAAGATCGTATTGTCCGGCGTGAAGGTCTGGACCGTGCCCCGATAGTCCGAGTTGCCGGTCTCCTTCACCGGATACAAAGGCTTACCCTGGCTGTACTCCTGCATATAGCTCTTGCCACCGCGGAAGACCTCGGTCTTCAGATGGCTGCTCAGTGCGTTCACGCAGCTCACGCCCACGCCGTGCAGACCACCGGAAACCTTGTAGCTGTCCTTGTCGAACTTGCCGCCGGCGTGCAGCACGGTCATCACGACCTCCAGCGCGCTGCGCTTTTCCTTGGCGTGCATGTCGACCGGGATGCCACGTCCGTTGTCCTTCACGCGGATGCTGTTGTCCGGGAGGATGCTGACCTCTACCGTATCGCAATGTCCCGCGAGGGCTTCATCGATCGAGTTGTCGACCACTTCGTACACCAAGTGGTGAAGACCTTTGATGCCGATATCGCCGATGTACATCGCGGGGCGCTTCCGCACCGCCTCGAGGCCTTCCAATACCTGGATGCTATCGGCCGAATAGGATGCCGCCGCTTTCTGCTTCGTCTCGCTCATTTCTGCTGTCTCTGCCATGTTACCGTGAGGTCAAAAAACGCCCTTTTCAGAGGCACGCGAAGGTACCCTTTCAGCCCCCTTCGCCGACCGGAAAAACCCAACAGGGATAGGCCGTTTGTTGATAATTAACGCTTGGCCGGACGGGGTGTTTTACAGTGTGCGGGGACATCCGGTCCGGTGAGATGACGGGCTGATCGGAGACCAGGGAATGCACCCCTCATGTCTGTAGAAAGACCATCCAGCGCTCGCGCCGGCCTTCCCCCGCCGGCACACTGAAGCGCTCACCTGATCATCCGATCAGAACGCGTAGGTCGCGCCCCCCATGATGAGTGTGCGCTGCACCGGGTAGCGGTACCAACGCTCATACCTGCTCGCGCTGAGGTTGCTCACATCGAAGAAGAGACTGAGACGCTTGGTGTAGCGGTACTCGGCCCCGAAATACAGGTCCAGGAAGCCATCCAGGTCGATGGTCTCGTTCTTGGTGAGGACGGTCTCGCCCCCTGACGAGGAGAAGGTCTGACGGTCGGCCTTGCGGGCACCGAGGAACTGCGCCTCCAGTTTCACGATGAGCTTGTCTCGGAAGTCATATCGCGCGCCAAGGGAGAGCTTGTAGGGCGGCAAGTTCCACGGCTCAGCCTGCAGATCGGTGGTGTAGGTGTAAACATCGATCCGGCCGGTCACGTCGATGTGCTCGCTGTGGCTGTAGACCAGTTCACCACTGATGTCCAATTGTTTCACATCATCGTAGGCGATCGCGAAGCGGTCACCGATATCCGTGCTGTCAATGAGGGTCGGTGCATTCACGTACAAGGGCCGGTCCTTGATGCGGTTGGCGCTCACGCGCACATCGAAACCGATGTCGCTGCTGAAGCTGCCGCGCAGGCCGCCATAGATGTCATACATCAAGCTGCTGTTGGCGATGGCAGGGGCGCCGGAAAGCCAGGGGTTCTCGCGTGTGAGACTTCTGAAGCTGTTCCGCCTGCGGTGGCCATCCACGCCTACATACGGCTTGAGCATGTCGTCAAATAGCGAGTAGTCGAGGTAGGCTTGGGGATAGAAGTGGAAGGTGGTCTTCCCCTGTGAGTCCAGGAACAGACCGGCGCCGACCTTCACCGTGTATTTATCACCCTTGGTGCTCACGTACGGCTCTGCTCCGACGAGCACACCGTTGGTGCGCACATCCTCAAGTCCAGCGCCGAGGACCGCGCGATAAGCGTTGTTGTCGATGAGAAGTGTTCCGCCATACGTCTCCGCACCCTGCACCATGCTGAGCGTGGCATCGAACCGCACGTTGGTCTCCGAGCTACCGGTGAGGTTCTTGTAGTTGTGCACTTCAAGACCCACGTTGTGCGCGAGCTTGGTGCTGTCCTTGAACAGGCTCTTCAGCCGGGCAGCGAAGCCGATGTCGTTGTACACCTGTTTGACGTCATCGTCCTCCAACGGCTTGCTGTCCAAGACATCGGCGATGCTGTCGTTGCTGTCGTATCCGTAGTAGCTCACGCGGCGGCGATCATAGACCAGTCGCCCTCCCACCTCGTGGTGTTTCAAATAGGCGTTGTAGAAGGCGTCCACATTATTGAAGCTGTAGTCGCTGGGGCCCACATCGCTCGATCCACCGTTGCTGCTCAAGTGCTTGTAGTGGATGCCATAGCCGTTCTTCCTGCTGCGCGTCTGGTCGTAGTACACCTCGAACAATGGCGTGGTGTACAGGCCGAAACCGGCCTTCACGAATCCCTTGTAGAGCCGCTGCTGGGCGAGCTGGATGTTGAGCTTGGCCGCCTCGATGCTGTCCACGCGCGCGGGGACGTCGGCCTTCACCGGCAGCATGGTGTACTGCATCGGCTCGACGGGCAGCACGGTGTCGATCGATTGAGGCTCCAGGTCCAGTTTGCGCACATCCGCGATCACCGGATTGAAGATGCCGTTGATGTAGTATTCGCCGCCGGGAGTGGTCTGTGCCAGAGCGCTTGTGCAGGAGAGCACCGCGAGCGCGAGGAGATGGGTCTTCTTGTTCATCGCGCTCAGTTGTCGTCGTTCGTATCGTTCCCCGTGGAGGGCGCTGGCGTAGGCTCTACTTCGCTCTGTTCGATCACGGCCAGCCTTCGCCGGGCCTCTTCCACCAGCTCAGGAGAGTCACTGTGGTCGATCACGCTCTGGAGCGTGCTCTTCGCCTGGAAGCGGTCATCGAGCTGCACGTACACATCAGCGAGCAGTATGAAGCCCTTGGCCTTCCAGTAGTCGTAGCTCGGGAATTTCTTGGCCAGGTCGAACACCTCGGTCTCGGCGTCCTTGTATTTCTTCTGGAGGTGGCGGATATAGGCCATGTTGTACTTGGCCTCGGCCCCGGTGGCGTTCTTGCTGTCCTTCGCCACGTTCTTGAACTTGGTGTAGGCACCATCAAGTTCGTTGCGACCGAGCATCGCCAACGCGGAGACCAGTCCGGCCTCGTGGCGCAGGTCCGCATTGGCATCGGCGTTCTTCAGCACTTTCTCGGCAGCCACGCCCGCAGCGTCGGTGCGCTCGAGCTTCTTCAAGCAGCGCATCTGGCCCACCTGGCCGGCCAGTACATTCTGTGGCGTGGATGCCACGTTCTCCAATCGCTCGAAGTGGCCGAGCGCCCCCTCCCACTTCTGGGCGCGGAACTGGATGTCGCTGGCCGCGAAGAGTGACGGCTCCAGGAACTGACCGGCATCACGCGCGATGACCTCCTCGAACTTCAACAACGCATCCTGGTCCTTCTTGGCGCGGTACAAGCAATCCGCACTGTAGAAGAGCGCGTTGAGCGTGAAGGCCCCACGCGGGTACTTGGCGAGGTAATCCGCGAACGCACCGACAGCCACGTCACACTTCTCGGCCATGTAGAGTTGCTCCGCGCTGCGGTAGTACTTCTCATCCAGATCGAGCGTGGAGGGGTCCACGAAATCAAGCGTGCTCACATAGCTCTCGTACTCCGCCACCCTGCCTTTCTCGACATAGATGCTCTCCAGCCCGGCAAGGGCTTCGCGGCTGCCTTCCACCGTGGGGTACTTGGCGATCACCGCCTTGAACTCTTCGATAGCCTTGTCGGTCTGTCCTTGCCGCTCGTGGATGAGCGCGATCTGCAGCATGCTCAGCCGCATGTGCGGGCAGTTCGGGTGGCCTTCGACGACCTGCTTGTAGTACTTCAGCGCGTCGTTGTCCTTCTCCAGGTTGATGTAGGTCTCGCCCAGCTGGAACTTGGCATCCGCAGCGTACTGGCTGCCGGGCTTCTCATCGAGGAGCTTCTTCAGCGTGGCGATCTTGGCATCGTTCTGCTTCTCGAGGCCCTGGCACACGCCCTTTTGGAACATGGCATAGTCGCGGTCTTTGGTCCCGTTGGCGATGGCATCGTCATACCATTTGATCGCCGTAGGCTCATCCTTGCTCACGAAGTAGGCATCCCCGATGCGCAACATGGCGTCGGCCTTGCGCTCTTTGGTAATGCCGGGCGCACCCACGTAGCGACGGAGCGACGTGGCAGCCTCATCATATTGCTTCATCTTGAAGTAGCAGTACCCCTGGCTATAGCTGGCCTCTTCGTAGAGACTGGTCGAGTAGGCTCCGCTGCTGTTGCGGATGTCGTCGTACTTCTTCAGCGCCTGGTCGTATTCGCCCTGCGCGTAGTAGCTCTCACCCTGCCAGAAGTGGGCCTTCGCTGCGGTGCTCTTGTCGGCCTGGTACTTCAGTGACTTCGTGAAGAAGGGGACCGCCTCCGCGTACTTGTGTCCTTCATACAGTTCAACGCCCCGGTTGAACGCGAGCTCCTGATAGACCTCCTGCAGGTGGATATCCTTCTCCTTGATCGCATCCAGCGCCTCGAGCGCGGCTTCGTAGTTCTTGGTCTTCAGGAAGACGTTCAGCAGGAACTGCTGGGCTTCATCATGACGCGGTGAATCCGGGTACGCCTTCAGGTAGTCGCGCAGCGCGATGATGGCTTCGTTGTAGGGATCGAAGCTCAGCTCATAGGCGAGCTTGGCGTAGTTGAAGAGCGCATCCTCCGTGACCCTCGGGTCCTTCTTGATGTCATAGGCCCGTTTGAAGGCGTTGCGCGCGTAGTTCTTCTCGTTCAGCAGCAGGTAGCAATCGGCCATATGGTATGCGGCGAGCTGCGCGAGGCTATCCTCCACGGGCTTGTTGCCCGGACTGGCGACCATGTTCAACTGGGTAAGCGCCTGCTTGTAATCGCCGTTCTTGTAGAACACATAGCCCGCAACGTAGCGGTCGCCACGCTCCACACCCGGCCGCTGGATGCTCTTCTCCAGGTAGGGCTGGGCCTCCTTGAACTGTCCCGTCCGGTAATAAGCCTCACCGGCCAGGCGATTGATGTCGCCGCGCGACTTCATCCCCTCCTGGTCGGCTAGCAGCGGTTTGGTGTACTCCAGCAGCGCGTTGTAGTCACCCTGCAGGAATTTGATCTGGGCGATGTAGTACGGCACCACCTTGCCGAACGCCTCGTCGTTCTGCAGCTTCTCGAAACCACCTAGCGCGGTCACATAGTTCTTGCGCGTGTAGTTGATGTGCGCGGCGTAGTAGGTGGAAGACGGCGCGTAAACGCTGGTCCCATCCTTCACCTTGCCGAATTCCACGAGTGCCGGGTCCATCTGGTCGTTCTGGAAGTACGCGTAGCCGCGCTTGAGGCTGAATTCGTCCTTGTCGACCTGACCGAGGTCGAAGTCGTTCACCTTCGCCGCATAAGCGAGTGCTTCCGGCCAGCGTTTCTGGTTGAAATAGTGGCGGAAGAGCTCCAGATTGATCGCGCCGACCCGGAAACTCTCGGGGTGCGCATCCATGAAGCCCAGCAGGCGGTGGCTGGCATCGTCGTGGAAAAGACGCACGGCGCAAATGGCGCTGTAGAACTCGGCTTCAGTATGCGTGGGGTCCTGCGGATCGCGGATGCGATCGCGCACCCGGTCCATCTCGTACTGCGCCGCGCCGTACTTGGCCATGTCGAACAGTTCGTGCGCATGCGTGAAGTCCGCGTCGGCACGCTCGTAGTGCGCCGGTCGCTGGGCGAACATGGAGGTAGCCAGCAACGCGCAAAGGGCGGCGGCCACGCGCATGGACGCGGCTTGGGGAAGGTGGATCATCACGGGATCAAAGTTGCCGGGACGTGTCGCGGGGGTCGGTGTGCCTGGGGCGCACTTATCCACGCGTAGGTGTTGGCGCGGGAACCATCATCGTGCCATATAGAACGGTGGTTGGCCCTTCCGAATTTTTTCCTTTGTCGGATCCTGCAGAACACCCTGATCGTGTCCGCTCCCACCACCATCATCGAACTCAACGCCGCGCGCATCTTCCAGCGCGAGAACCTGATCCTGGACGGCGTGGACTTCACCGTCCGCAAAGGCGAGTTCATCTACCTCATCGGCCGCACGGGTAGCGGCAAGAGCAGCTTGATGCGCACGCTGTACGGCGACCTGCCGCTTACGCAGGGTGAGGGCCATGTGTGCGGGTTCGACCTGCGGAAACTGAAACGCAAGGAGGTGCCCTACCTGCGGCGCAGGCTGGGGATCGTCTTCCAGGACTTCCAGCTCCTCAGCGATCGCAGCGTGAACGAGAACCTGGTGTTCGTGATGAAGAGCACGGGTTGGAAGTCGGACAAGGAGATCATGGCCCGCGTGCAGGAAGTGCTGGAGCAGGTGGGGCTTGGGAACAAGGGCTACAAGATGCCGCACGAACTGAGCGGCGGTGAGCAGCAGCGAGTGAGCATAGCACGCGCCTTGGTGAACCATCCGGAACTGATCCTGGCCGATGAGCCCACCGGCAACCTGGACCCGGACACCACCGAGGAGATCCTTGACCTGCTCTACACGATCAGCCAGTTCGGTAGCAGCGTGATCATGGCCACACATGACTATACGCACATGAAGAAGCTGAACGCGCGGGTCGTGCGGTGCGAGGGCGGGAAACTGTTGGAGAGAACGGCGGAGGTCGCTGGGATCTGATCAGCGCATCACACGCAAGATCGTCTCCGCGTTGCGTCTGTTGCTGAAGCGTTGCTCCATGATGGCGGTGCGCTTCTCGATCATCGCCCCATCGCAATGCTGGGCCATGCAGGCCTGAATGCTCAGGCGCATGCGCTCGGGGTCATCATGCACGTGGCAAAGCTCCTCCAGCCCGGTATCCTTCACCATGGGCGAATTGCAAACGACGTGGCGGCCGGCGAACAGGCATAGCAGCAGCTTGAGTTTGATCCCGGTGGACTGGAACGTCGGAAGAACGTTCACCTGTGCGGCCTTGACCAGGGCCGTGATCTCCTCGGTGCTCAAGTGCTCCCGCAGCTTCACGTTGTTGCTTTTCGCCACAGCGCTCTTCAGTTCGCTGCTCGCACCGCTACCGGCTATCACCAAGGGGATAGGAAGACCTTTGAAAACCTCGCGCACGAGGTAGAGAGCGGCCTGGTCGTTCTCTGGCACGCCGAGCGCACCGTGGTAGAAACAGAAGTCCCCCAGCCCGGCGGGCACATCCACCCGGTCGTTGGAGTGGAAGGCCGGCACCTGCTTGACGTTCCGGAAGTGCTGGCCGAAGTAGCGCTGGTCGTTCGGGGAGATGGTGAAGATCCCATCCGCCTCGCTGAGCACCGGCTCGAACTTCTTCAGCTTGCGCGCTTCGTTCACGAAGTAGGTGCGCTTGAACGTACCGCGCTCCGCATTGGCCAGGCCTTCGTAATAGTCGTGCTCGACATTATGCGTGCGCACGTACCGCTTACGGTTCGTCAATCGTGCGTCGCCCAGATGATAACACGAATGCAGTCCCTCGAAAATGACGGGGTGATCGTCCTCCAACAACCTATCCACCAGTTCATCACTACGGCGGCTCACCACCACATAGGGAAGGCTGTTCAGCAACTGGTGCTTACCCGTGTGCCGTTCATAGAAGTGGACCGTCTCGCACACCTGTCCGAGCTCAACGGCGCGGACGCGGCCATACTCGAAACAGTGGAGATGCACCCGAGCACCGACGTCGTGCAGGGCCTTGGCCTTGTAGTACACGTCGATGACCCCTCCGTAGTTGGCAGGCCAGGGGACATCGAAACTGACGATATGTAGGTGCCTCTCGGTCAAGCGTTCCTCAACAGCGCGACAAGCCTGTTCATCTCCACCTCCCCGTCCAATTCACGGGCGGCGAAAGTAGCGTTGGCCCGTGCGCGGCGCACCTGATCCTCATCAGCGAAAAAGGCCTTGACTTCCCTCGCGATGACATCCGGGTCCGGTGACGCGATAACCACGCCAGCCCCGTACTTCCTGACGATGCCCGCTACCTCGGGGAGGTCGGTGGCCAGCACCGGAACGCCCGCGTTGAAATAGTCGAAGAGCTTGTTCGGCAGACTGAAGCGGTAGTTCAGGTTGGTGTCCTTGTCCAGCGTAAGGCCAAGGTCCGCATTGCGGGTGAAGTCCATCATGCGCTCGTAGGGCTGCTTGCCGATGAGCCGGACGCGGTCCTCGAGCCTGCGGTCCTCTACCATCCGTTCGACCACCGGCCAAACGTCCCCGCCGCCGATCAGGAGAAGCAGGCAGTCAGGCAGGTGCTCCATGGCCAGCACGGCCTCCTCTACTCCGCGGTGGATATTGAGCCCTGCTCCCTGCATCACCAATACATGGCGATCACCGGGAAGATCCAGTTCCGCCCGGGAGGGTGCCGGGGCCAGATCCCGCTTCATCGGGATGTTGCGCACCACGTGCAAGGTGGCCCCATAGCGCTGGAAATAGGCCCTGGCAATGCTATCATTCACCGTGACCACCGTTCTCAGCTTCGGGAAGATCCAGCGTTCGATGGCCATCCAGACGCGCCTCACGGCAGGCCGCGCCATCAACTCAGGCACTTCGGTGTAGAACTCGTGCGAATCGTACACGAGTTTCCGCCCCCGCCGGGCCAGATGGTTGGCCAGCAACGTGTCGAGGTCGTTCGCCACGAGCAGATCGGCGCGGGCGAACAGCAGGAGGAAGAACAGTCGCAGGTTGTACCCGGCATAGAACAGCGGCCCCCTGTTGAAGAGCAAACGCATCCGCTTCGTGGCATAGGGCCTTTCCAAAGGTGCGCTTCGCGGGAGCAGGCGGCCGACAAGCAGCACCTCGTACCCGAGCCCCAACAGTGCCATGCACGTGCGATGAACGCGATTGTCCGTCACCAGATCATTGGTGACACTAACAATGGCGCGTTGGCGCGGTCGGGGCATCGTGGTCAAAGTAACGGTCGGCGTACGAGTAAACTTGCGGTTCAATGACCATTCAGCGCGACGCGGACCTGAAGCCCTACAACACGTTCGGTGTTTCCGTGCGCGCTGCTGCCCTGGCTGGCTTCGCTTCCGATGCCGAGCTGCGCGCGTTGTTGGGTAGCCCGGAGCTGAGCGGCCTCGACCGGCTCATTCTCGGTGGCGGCAGCAACATGCTCTTCACGCGCGACTGGCCGGGAGTGGTATTGCGCAACGATGTGCCGGGCATAGAGGTCTTGAGCGAGGATACTGAGCGCGTGACAGTACGCGCCGGAGCCGGCGTGGTGTGGCATGACCTCGTGATGCATACGGTGGCTCAAGGCTGGGGCGGGATCGAGAACATGTCCCTGATCCCCGGCCGGGTGGGTGCCGGGCCGATGCAGAACATCGGGGCATACGGTGCGGAGCTGAAGGACACCTTCGACCACCTGGAAGCGCTGCGGATCAGTGATGGCGAGGTGGTGCGCTTCAATGCAGCGGACTGCCGGTTCGGTTACCGGGAAAGTTTCTTCAAGCGCGAAGGGCGCGACCGGTTCGTGATCATGCGCGTGGCCTTCACGCTGAGCAAGCACCCACGGGTGAACGTGGGTTACGGCAGCATCAAAAGCGAACTGGAGAAACGCGGCATCACCTCCCCCACCATCCGCGATGTGAGCGATGCGGTGATCGCCATCCGTAGCAGCAAGTTGCCGGACTTCCGCGTGCTGGGCAACGCAGGCAGCTTCTTCAAGAACCCCACCATCCCTGTCGTTGCCGCCGAGCGTGTTCGGTCCCTATTGCCCGATCTGGTGACCTTTCCTGGGGCGGAAGGCACCGTGAAGCTGGCCGCCGGGCAACTCATCGAAAAAGCCGGATGGAAGGGCTTCCGTGAGAACGGTTACGGCGTGCACAAGGACCAGGCACTCGTGCTGGTGAACCACGGCGGCGCAACAGGAAGCCAGATCTTCGACCTCAGCACCCGCGTGCTCGAGAGCGTGCGCGACAGGTTCGGCGTGGAGTTGGAGCGCGAGGTGAACATCGTTTAGCACCGTTCATCCCGGCACGGAGTTCGCCTGCTGATGGCCGGTACGCGATATTCGCGGCTTCCAGAACCCCGACCATGTTGCGCTACATCCTGCTCTTCGCGCTGGCGACAGCCTCCGTTGTTTCATCTGCACAAGAGAAGCTCAAGGAGCTTTCGTTGAAGGACGCCATCACCAGAGCCTACAGTGACTTCCGTCCCGAGCATGTCGATGCGCTCCAATGGATACCCGGTACGGAACAGTATTCCTACGTGAAGGATAACACACTGATGCGCGGGGGTGCGGGCAAGATGGCCGACCTTCCGATCGTGGGCGTGGAGCAGCTCAATGCGCATTTCGGAAAGGAGACCGCGTTGAAGAGCATTCCGGACGTCACATGGGAAACAGCGGACGTGTTCTCCTTCGAGCACAATGATCGGGTCCATGTGTACACCGTGAGCAAGAGCGCTATGGCCGAGCGCATGGCACTGGAGCCGAAAGCGGAACGCTCCGATATGGAAGCGACCAGGCACCAGGTGGCCTTTACCCTGGGCGAGGACCTGTACATGCGCTCTCCTTCCACGAAGGAGAACACCCGCATCACTACCGACGGCGCGGATGGCATCGTGAGCGGGCGCAGCGTACATCGCGAGGAGTACGGCATCACCAAGGGCACGTTCTGGAGCCCCACCGGCGAAAAGCTCGCATTCTACCGGATGGACGAAAGCAAGGTGACACCGTACTCACTGGAGGACATCAGCACGCAGCCCAGCACCTTCAAGAAGATCCGCTATCCGATGGCCGGCCAGACCAGCCATCAGGTGAAGCTGGGCGTGTTCGATGTGGCGAGCAACCGCACGACGTTCCTCAAAACCGGTGGCGACGCCGATGACTACCTCACGAACATCAGTTGGGAACCCACGGGCAAGTACGTATTCATCATCCACCTGAACCGCGCGACGGACAGATCGCGCGTAGTGCAGTATGACGCCTCAACGGGCGAAGCGGTGAAGACCGTCCTCGAAGAAGAGGACAAGAAGTGGCTCGAGCCCTTGCACCCGCTCACCTTCCTGAAGCGGGCACCGACCACATTCATCCACTGGAGCCAGCAGGACGGCTTCATGCACCTGTACCTGTACGACACGAACAAGGGGCTCATCCGCCAACTCACCAAGGGCGCGTGGGTGGTGAAGAACATCCTTGGCCTCGACGAGAAAGAGTCCGCGGTCTTCATTGAAGGCACGGACATGATCGATCCGAAGACGCCGAGCGGCGCCATGGACACGCACATCTATCGGGTGGAGCTAGGCAGCGGGAAAACGCTGCGACTGACGAAGGAACCCGGCACGCACAGCGGACAACTCGGTCCTGGCGGACGGTTCATCATCGACACGTGGAGCAGCTTGAGCGTTCCGGGACGCACGGAGATCCTTGACGCGACCAAGGGTACGGTATTGAAGACACTCGTGAACAGCAAGGACCCGTTGGCTCAAATGAAGGTGGGCTCCACCGAATTCGTGCGGGTACTCGGCGAGAATGGCGACATGCTGAACGGCCGCATGATCAAGCCGAGGAACTTCGACAGTCGTCAGAAGTATCCAGTGCTGGTTTACGTTTATAACGGGCCGCATGTACAGCTGGTGACCAACTCCTTTCTGGGAGGCGCATCGCTCTGGATGCTGCACGCCGCCGAGCGCGGGTACATCGTATTCACCCTCGACGGGCACGGGAGTGAGAACCGGGGCAGGGCATTCGAGCAAGCGGTCTACCGCCAGCTCGGGGTAACCGAGGCGAAGGACCAACTGCGTGGCGTGGACTTCCTGAAGGGGCTGCCGTATGTCGACGCCGAGCGGATGGCGGTCCATGGCTGGAGCTTTGGCGGGCACGTTACCACTGCCCTGATGCTGCGATCCCCCGGAACGTTCAAGGTGGGTGTTGCAGGCGGCCCGGTGATGGATTGGGGCCTGTACGAGGTGATGTACACCGAGCGCTACATGGATACGCCCAAGGAGAACCCTGAGGGTTACGCGCTGACCAAGCATACAGACAAGGTGGACGGACTCCGCGGCAAGCTGCTCGTGATCACAGGCGGCATGGATGACACCGTACTGCCCGAACACAGCTACACCTTCCTGAAGAATGCCGTGGAAAAGAACGTGCAACTGGATTTCTTTGAATATCCAGGTCACGGGCACAACGTGCGGGGCAAGGACCGGGTGCACCTCTACACGAAGGTGCTGGACTACATCGACCAAGCCGTGGGCAAAGCCCTGTGATCCGTCAAGAAACCTCGTTCGGTCGTCGATCGGATCGGCCAGGTGCGTTCGGTTGTGTTCCTTTACGTCAAACATGAAGGCATGAAGCATCTCTTTACGCTGCTGGCGCTCGTCCCTTTGAGCACGATGGGCCAAACAACCTGGGAAGTGGATGCGGGTGGAAGTACCGCCCCCGGATCGACCACCCCGCCATACTATGATCCGATGGAACTGGTGATCGCCTTGGGCGACGCCGTTCATTGGGAGGGCCTGAGCGGCTCCCACAATGTCTACGCGGAGGAGGATGATTTTCCGGATAATCCGGAGTTTTTCAGTTCAGGGGAACCCGTACAGGATCTGAACTACACCCACACCTTCACGATCCCGGGTGTCTACATGTACCACTGCACACAGCAGGGCCACTCCGCTACGCAGCATGGTATGATCACCGTAGTGAACAACACCGGGGTACACGAGGAGACCATGCTCGGCAGCCTTTCGCTGTTCCCGGTACCCGCCAGCGGTCAGTTGAATATCACTCTGGACGGGGGTAGCCTCAAGGGCGCCGAGATCTTCGGCGTCGATGGGCGTCAGCACATCACCAAGGGCCTGATACCCGGTCAGCGCAATGTGATCGATGTTTCATCCCTCACGCACGGACGCTACCTCCTGCGTCTCATGGACAACAACGGCCGCACGGTGGTGAGACCATTCGTGAAGGACTGACAACTGACTTCTCCGCTGAAGAACGGCATCCATACGGGTGCCGTTCTTGCTTCAGGGCGTACGGACCAAAGGAACTGAAGAGAGGCGGTCACCGCTGTTCAGGCGAAGGACATAGGACCCCGGGGCCAGATGGCTCAAGTCGAACTCGTACGTCCCTTCATGCCCGGTCCCGGTAGTGCCCATAAGGTCCATCGTGCGGTGACCAAAGACATCGTAGAGGGCCAGGGAGATGTCCGCACCGCGCGTTACCGTGCGTAAGAAGATCCTGCCGGAGGTCGGGTTCGGATGGACGAACAGGGCCCGTTCATCGGATGAGGTTGCCGGCTCTACAGCCGTCCCATCGGAAATGGGGCGCGCCAAGGTGGCCGCCGTGCCGATGGACAAGCGCGCGAGGCCTTGGAAGTAGGGCTGGTCGATGTACTCGACCAGGTCCGAGGACGTGTGATAATGAGGATTCCCATCATCGTCGAAATCCTCGATGATGAGGATGGCGCTCAACCCCTTGGCCCAGAAGGAAGCATGATCGCTGTAGGTCTCGCCGGGCAGGTTGATCGCCACGTTCAGTTGAAGGCCATCATACGCTTGGTTCACCGCGAGGGCGGTATCCTTCAGGGCGACGCTATGGGCGATATTCTTGGTGTGGATGCGCATCAGTCCATCGCCGTCACCGTCATAGCTGATGGCGTCCATGTTCACCACACCAACGATCTGCACCTCGCCCGTATCGATGCCGTTGGCATAGTGGATGCTTCCGAGCTTGCCCAGTTCCTCCTCATCCCACATGGCAAAAATGATGGAGTTCTCGAAGGTGTGTTCGGAAAGCACCCGGAGCGCTTCGAGGACGGCGACCGTACCACTGCCATCATCATCCGCGGCCGGAGCAGCGACCGGGCCGCCGGGCATCGCATCATAGTGACCACAGATGATCACCTTCCGTTCCGGATGAACAGCTCCGGTCAATTCAACGATGATGTTCTCTCCATTGCTGTCGTCGAAAAGATCGATCGTTGAGCTCTGGCCCATCTGCTCGCAGCGGTACTGCAGCCAGTCGGCCGCCAGCGCATTGCCGGGCTGGCTTTCATTGCGGCTGAAGATCACCTCCGGACCGTTCCCGATGTCGATGGGGATCTCACCGGAGAGCTTTTCCAGATCGAGCACGAGGCTATCGATGCTCACCGCATCGATGATGGACTGGATGATGGGGTTCTGCGAGCGCAGTGTTCCACACAAAGGCAACAGGAACAGCACCAGCACATGTCGGACGGTACGCATGCCCGCAAGGTATCGGATGAACGCATGCATGAACTCCGCGGCTTCGGGCGGTCGGGCACCGCTCGGATCGGAAGAGTTCCCTATGGCAGGGTCACGACCCGTTCCACCAACGTGCGTTCCGCTGTGCGCAGAGCGATCAAGTAGGTGGCGGTAGCCTTCGGAAGGCGAAGCTGCCAGCGTGTGTCGTTCGATGCGCCGCGCTCGGCCACGAGCCTTCCGGAAGCATCGTACACGTCCACCGCCAGCACACGCGCGTCCAGTCCGGTCACGGTGATCATTCCTGTGGTCGGATCATAGAGCACACGCGCCCCGAGTTCTTCAACATCGTCGATCGCCATGCTCATATCCGTGAAGTCCACTTCCTTCACCAGGAAAGGCGTGTTGTCGGCCGCATCGTACATGTCGCGGAACGTGTCGATCTCATCGCTGTTATGGCTGAACATCTCCTCCATCCATTTCGGTGGTGAGCTCTGGTACCACACGCGGGCCTGTACGTTCACGAGGCCGTCATAACCGTTCATGGGAACGTGATAGTGCACGACATCAGAACCACTGCCTTCGACCCCGAGGTCATCGTGGTTGAAATCAACGTCCGACGACGGCACATTGGCGATGTAGCTCGTGTCGTACGTATAGTGCTGGGTGGTGAAAAGTTCCGGCACCAGGCGGTTGTCTTTCAATTTCGAGGCGGCGCGTTCAAGCACCGTGGTCTTACTGCCGTTCACATCCCCCATCACCATCTCATAGATCTGTGCCTGGTCCGGCTGGTTGATCATGTCGTAGTGCGGCTCCCACTGCGCATCGTGGCCGATAACCTCGTAGGCATCATCCACCCCACCGCTGCGGAAAAGCGTATCACCATTGGCGTTGGTAAGCAGCAATTCCACCCAGGCCCGCCGGGCAGGATAGCCGCTGGGGAATTTGTGACCTGCAGCATTGAGAAGCTTGACCTCCACAAAGGCGGTATCTACCGTCCGCCCGGCCATGTTCGCTTCCAGCACAAGCCCACTGCGCAACATGCGCTCCGTGCGGCTGATCGTGCTGTCGAACTGCGTCTCATTGGCGAACAACTGCAGGTTGCCGATGTTGTTCTTCAGTAGCGTCAGCATGAACGTGTTCGCTCCCGCGAACTGGTGCAGGCCGAACGGTGTTCGCGGGTGCAGGAAGAGGTAGTTCGCCGAGATCACCACACCATCATCGGTCAGCTGGGGAACATGGCATCCCTGGCAGGTGACAGCACTCTCCGGATGTTCGTCCGTGTTGAACTTCGAGTTCAACCACTCGTGATAGGTGGCTTGCTCCGTGAAGATGTCGCCGGTGAGGTTGCCATCGAGGTCGGCCGTCGCCGTTTGCAGCGTGTGGCATCCGGCGCAAAGGCCGGCGTCATGGATATGCGGGCTGTACTGGGGCTGATAGCCCACGAACGCGGTCATCGGTGCCCCGAACAGCGGCTCGGGATCATCGGGATAACCGTACGGACCATACAGCGGATCATCCAGCGTATCGAATTTCAGGTTGCCCGAAAAGAGCAGGCCGATGCTGTCGGCGCTTTGGATATGGCACGGCGTGCAGCTCACTCCATCCTGGGCCAATGGATCGGCATCAAGTTCACCGATGGAATAGTGACCCATGCCCATGAGGTGCTTGTCATGACGTCCCATGGGTGCATGGCAGCTCGTGCATTTGTCCTCCAGTTCGGACTGGTGCGCCGGGTTCACCAGCACTTCGTGACTGACCTTCGCCCGCCAGAACGGATCCTTGGCGGAATTGGCCATCATGGTGCTGCGCCAGTCGTCTACGACGTTCACGTCCTGGCCACCTTCCTGCGTGGTCATCGCGAAGCCGCTCGGATCATGCCCATGGCAACCGCTACAGGTACCGCTGCCCTTGAAGTAGTGGTTGGCCCCCGTTGCCAGGCCCGCACCGCGGTCGAAGGCTTCGAGTTCCTCATCGCTGTGGAAGGCATGCGCCTTGGGAAGTCTATCGGAAGACCACGCAACGAAAAGGGAGACCGTCCCCAGCAGAGCGGTCATTGATCCGGCGCGCAGCAAGAGGGTCGAGCTGTACTTCATGCGGTTATCGATCGAACGCCGCAAGATAGGATCCACATGCACGGAGGGCTAGCCCGGCGACGACCGACTTCTCCCGGATCAAAAGTCAGGATCCAACGGATGCACTGGAAAAAGCGCGGGGGTGAGCGGCCTCCTGCCGTTCACCCCCGTCGATCGTGTTTCGCTTACCGTTCAGGCACCACGCTGGCCACCGCGCCGGACGGCTGCGGCCTTGCTCGCACCGCTCGGCTTCGTAGCGCTCTTCTTCGTACCCGTGTCAGCTTTCGCCTTGCTGGCCTTTTCCCCTGCTTTCTTCGCCTTCCCTTCCTCCTTGGGCTTGTCATCGTCCTCCTTCTTCTCCTCGTCCTTGGCGGTGAAGATGCCGGCTTTCAGGAGCTGACCATACCACAGGAACAGCTTCCGTACGTCGCTCGGGTAGATGCGTTCCTTATCCGCTGTGGGAAGCGCTGCGGTCAAGGTCTTCCACAGCGTGGCATCGTCGCCCTTGGGATCCGCGGATGCGCCACCTTTGGCGTTCTCGTAGAGCTTCGACAGGATGTTCTTCAGCGGCTCGTCATCGCCGGTAGTGAACATGCTGATCTCATCGAGCGAACTCACGCGCACGCTCGTAGGCACCGGGATGCGCTTGCCGTCCTCCAAGGATTCGGCGATGATGGCCTGACGGCCGGGTGCGACAACGCGGAACAGGCCGCTCTTGCCGGTGACGGAAATGATCTTCGAGAGGTCCATGCGTAGGTGTAACAAGGCAAACATAAACACGGGGCGCCCGCGTCGATGCCTGACCCGTCAAGTCTTCTGCTTCTTCTTCCGCGCTGCGGGGAAGAGGATGTTGTTCAGGATAAGCCGATAACCCGGGGAGTTCGGGAAAAGGCTCAGATCCGTAGGCGGATCGCCGACCATGTGCTGGTAGTCTTCGGGGTCGTGGCCGCCATAGTAGGTCCATTGGCCCAGGCCGAATTCGCCATGGATGAACTTGGCCGTGCTCTGGGGTTTGTTCTCACCCATGATCAGGACGCCGGGCTTTACCAAGGGCTTCCGGAATGCCGTGGTCTGCCCCATGAACCCGTGGATCACCTGTTCGTGGTTCTGGCAGAGCATGCTGGGGATCACGTCCCATTTCGCGCTGAAGTCGAAGAGCGTGAAGAAATCGCGCGTCTCACCGATACCCCCATGGATCTCCGTAGCGTCGATGTCGCTGAACTCATAGATCATCGGGTCGGTGATCAGGTGGTAGTTCTCGAAAGCGAACCCGTTCGCGTAGTTGATCTTCTCCGGCCAGGCTGGATCGAACGGGTCGTGATCGAACTCCGCCGAGCAGATATCGACTCCGGCAGCTGCCAGGGCGATATCGTAGCTATCCGTACCGCTGCACATGGTGAAGAGGTAGCCGCCGCCGGCGACGTAATCCCTGATGGTGCCTGCCACGGCTCCTTTCATGGTGCTCACTTTCGAGAACCCGAGCTCTGCGGCCATGGCCTCGCTTTCACGCACCTGGTCCTGGTACCACGGCGCGTTGCGGAACTGGCGGTAGAACTTGCCGTACTGGCCTGTGAAATCCTCGTGATGAAGGTGCAGCCAGTCATATTGCGGTAGAACGCCGGCGATCACCTCACGGTCATAGATCCGGGTGTACGGGATCTCGGCATAGGTCATCACCAGGGCCACCGCATCGTCCCACGGCTGGAAACCGTCCGGGGCATAGACGGCGATCTTCGGCGCCTTCTCGAGCTTCACGACCTCCATGTTCACCTCGGGGTCGGAGATCTCCAGCAGGATCTGGTTGGCCTGGCCATCGGCGATCACGTTGAAGGTGACACCCCGTATGGTGCATTCCTGCTCGATAGCCTGGAAGTGGTCGATGAGGAAGCTGCCGCCGCGGTAGTTCAGCAGCCATTCCACGGTCACGTCCTTCTGAAGCGTCCAATAAGCGATACCGTAGGCCTTCAGATGGTCCTTCTGCGTGTTGTCCATGGGGATCAACAGCTTCGTCGCGAAAGCGGACACGGAGAACACCGCCGTCACCGCCAACGTGATCGCGCGTCGGAGACCGGGGTACCGGTAACCGACAAGTGCTGACCGTACTCTAGAAAGGAGCGATATCGTCGTCTCCACTGTCATCGTTCATCCGGCTCGGCCGCGTGATCGTGGTCGGACCGGAGCCACCATGCAAAGGTGGGGCCCCATCGCCCATCATGAGACCGGGAGCGGTCTCGAGATCCGCAAATTTTGCCAATTCGGGGATGAAGCGGAGCAGCACGGTGTCCAAGGCACCGTTCCTGTGCTTGGCGATGATGCACTCGCCGATACCCAGCGTGCTCCCGTAGTGATCCTCATAGATCTTGTAGTACTCAGGACGGTAGAGGAAGCAGACCAGGTCAGCATCCTGCTCAATAGCGCCCGATTCGCGCAGGTCGCTCAGCATGGGCCGTTTGTCACCACCGCGGGTTTCCACGGCCCGGCTCAATTGGCTCAGCGCGATGATGGGCACATCCAACTCCTTCGCGATGCTCTTGATCGAACGGGAGATGGTGCTGATCTCCTGCTCACGGTTGCCGCCCCTTGCGCTGTCTCCACCTGCCGTCATCAGCTGGAGATAATCGATGATGATGACCTCCACATTGTGCTGGCTCTTCAATCGGCGGCATTTGGCGCGCAGTTCGAAGATGTTCAGCGCCGGTGTGTCGTCGATGAAGATGGGCGCGTTGGTGAGGCGGGCGATGTGCTGGTGCAGGATCGCGAACTCCGAATCGTTCAGGTCGCCCTTGCGGAGCTTTTCCGAACCGATCGCGGCTTCGCTCGCGATGAGGCGCGTGACGAGCTGCGTGCTGCTCATCTCCAGGCTGAAGACCGCCACGGCCTTCTTGTGCTCCACCGCGATGTTGCGGGCCATACTGAGCACGAATGCGGTCTTACCCATACCGGGGCGGGCCGCCACGATCACCATGTCACTGCGCTGCCAACCGCCGGTGAGCTTGTCCAGCTTCACGAACCCGGTGGGCACGCCGCTCACGCCATCGCCCTTGTTCTTCGCGTTCTCGATGTTCGCGATGGCGTCCTGGATCAGGTCGCTCATCGGCTCGTAGTTACGCTTCAGGTTGCCGCTGGTGATGGCGTACATCTCCTGCTCGCTCTTGTCCAGCAGGTCGAACACGTCCGTGGTATCGTCGTACGCATCGCGCATCGTATCGGCACTGATACGGATGAGCTCGCGCAGGATGTGCTTCTGGCTGATGATCCTTGCGTGGTACTGCACGTTCGCGCTACTGGCCACCTTGTTGGTGAGCTGGCTGATGTAGAACGGCCCACCGACGATGTCGAGTTCGCCCTTCTTCTTCAGCTGCTGGGTGACCGTGAGTATATCGATCGGCTGGTCCGTACGGAACAGTTCCTGTACCGCACCGAAAATGCGCTTGTGCGCGTCCACATAGAAGCTCTCCGGCTGCAGGATGTCGATGGCCTCGTTCACCGCGTTGCGCTCGAGCATCATGGCTCCCAGAACGGCCTGCTCCAGTTCGGGCGCCTGTGGCGGCAACTTGCCGGCCTCCAGAGAGGTGTCGATCAGGGAGTTGGACGTCCGTTTCTTGCGGTCGGCAAAACGGGTCGAGGAAGAGTCGGCCATGGTGCTATGTGGAACCGTCGAGGGAAGCGCCTCGCGATGGAAGGGCGGCAAATGTATCCGGGCATCGCTGCGGACCGAAGGGTCTTCGATATCCGGTGATGACAACGCACGAACCGTTCCTCGGTGTTCGATCTGTTGAAAAGCCTTGGAAGCGCGCCGGGCGTTACTTTGCGGTGATGCGTTATGAACACCGCTTGATGGTCGCGGCGTTGTGTTGTATCGCCTTCGCTGGATGCAGGAAGGAAGAGACCTCGCAGCCACCGGTAGTGACGATCATCGCGCCAGGCAGTGGTTTCGACCTGTCCATACCCGACACACTCCATGTGGTGGCGGACGTGAGCGGTGAAGAGCATATCGATGAGGTCCTGTTCAGCATCACGGACGCCAATGGGCTTCCGATCATCGAACCGTTCCAGCTGATCCCGACCAGCAACCCGGCCCGCATGGAGGTCGGCATTCCGATCACATCGGACCTGATCGCGAGCGGGGACTACACGCTCACGGTCCAGGCCAACTCCGGGGAGGCACACGGCAAGGATCAAGTGGATCTGGACATCTCGGGGACGCCACTGCGCCTGCGCCGGTTGTTCGTGATCGGCCGGCCCGACGCCGGTACGGTGAGCATACACATCATCGATAGTACGGGGGCTGTCTCACTGGCGAATACACTACTGATGGACCTCGACGGAGGCGCCGTGAGTTCCTCCGCACGCACGTTCGCCGTCACAGGCTCCGTCCAAGGTCCGCTCATAGCGTTCGCGCCCGATGGTGTTCAAGTGCGATGGCAAAAGCCCAACTCCGGGAACTCGAGCATTCCGTGGTTCACCTCACTGGGCACTGGAGGGGACAACAGGTTCTATGTCGGCATGGCGGACGGGACCATGCGGGGGTACAACGCGACCAATGGGGCTGCAGAACGTGTGTACGAGCTGTTACCGGGCCATCGTGTCCAGACATCCACCATCGTCGATGATCGGATGGTAACAGCGCAGGTCGACCAGAGCGGTGCAGCGTGGCGGCTCGGGATCTATCACGCAGCCTCCGGTGCGGCGGTCGCTGATCAGGCTCTCGACATGAGCGTCAGGTCCATGTTCCGCCGGAACGCCACGCAGGTGCTCCTGTTCGGTGACCGCGACGGCCACGGGGTCGTGATGGACCACAGCATCGCCGATGGCGGTGGCTGGGAGCCCTACGCATGGGGCTCAAGGATCGTTGCGGTCGAACGAGTGGATGCGAATACGTTCCTGGTCGCCTTGGAAGATGGGACGATCGAGCGCTTCACGTGGTCTAACGCGGGTTCCATCGCCATAGCGAACCTTGCCGACATACAGGACCTTGCACTGGACCCCGTGAGCGGATCCGTTTACGCCGCTGCAGGTATGGACATCGTAGCCATCAACCCCGTGAGCGGTGCGCTCTCCCCAGTCATTCCCATCGGGGTTCCGGTGCAGCACGTGCTTCCGCTGCTGAACCGGTAACCCGGGGCGCGGCGCGGAGACTACTTCACTTTCACCGTGACGCCCATGTCGCAGAACTTCTCCACGCGTCGTGTCACGAGCTTCTCCGCATCCATCTTCACCAGCTTGTCCAAGTGCTTCTTCACCTCAGCTTTGACAATCGATGTGGCACGGTCGATATCAGCGTGGGCGCCACCCTCCGGTTCGGGAATGATGCCGTCGATCAACCTGTTCTTTAACATGTCCGCGGCCGTGAGTTTCAGGGCCTCTGCGGCCTTTTCCTTGAAGTCCCAGCTACGCCAGAGAATAGACGAACAGGATTCCGGTGAAATGACCGAATACCAGGTGTTCTCGAGCATGAGGACCTTGTCACCCACACCGATGCCCAATGCTCCGCCGGAAGCCCCCTCGCCGATGATCACGCAGATGATCGGCACGCGCAACTGGCACATCTCGTAGATGTTGCGGGCGATGGCTTCGCCTTGACCTCGCTCCTCCGCCTCCAGGCCCGGAAAAGCGCCAGGCGTATCGATCAGCGTGACGACCGGCTTGTTGAACTTCTCCGCGAGCTTCATCAAACGCAGTGCCTTGCGATAGCCCTCTGGATTGGGCATCCCGAAGTTGCGGTACTGACGCATCTTCGTGTTGATGCCCTTCTGTTGGCCGATGAACATCACGGTGCGCCCTTCCATCAGACCGAACCCGCCCACCATCGCCTTGTCATCCTTCACCGTTCTGTCCCCATGCAGTTCGATGAAGGTGCCATCGGTCATCTTTTCGATGTACTTCAGCGTGTAGGGACGATCCGGGTGCCTGCTCACCTGCACACGCTCCCAAGGTGTAAGGTTCGCGTAGATGCTCTTGCGTGTTTCCGCCAGCTTCTTCTCCAGATCCTTCAGCGTGGGTGCCACGTCCACCTGGCTCTGACTGGCCACCTCCTTGAGCTTCTCGATCTGCTCGATGATGTTCTGGATGGGCTTCTCGAATTCGAGGAAGGTCTGCATGTCGCGTAGTTCAGGTCCGCCATGGCCCCTGGTGATCGGTCCACGAACTGGCCATGTAACGGGCGAAGGTAGAAGGAGCGCCGGACCGTAGCGATGTTGACATGTCGGGCTATGTTCGCCGCTCGATGTTGGTATTTCCCCACGCCAAGATCAACCTCGGGTTGCACGTGCTCCGGCTGCGGAGCGACGGATACCGCGACATCGCCACCGCATTGGTACCCATTCCCTTGTGTGATGCGCTCGAGGCGATCGTCGATCCGTCATTGGAGGCCGGAGAACTCATCTTCACAAGGTCAGGGCTTGCTGTTCCGGGTGCTCCGGAAGAAGACCTCTGCGTGAAAGCGCACGGGGCGCTCCGGCAGGGGCATGAACTTCCGGGATTGCGGATGCGGCTGCACAAGGCGATCCCGATAGGTGCTGGCCTGGGCGGTGGTTCCAGTGATGGCGCGCATACGTTGCGCCTGTTGAACGACCTCCTGGGGCTTGGAGGATCGGACGCCGAACTGGAAGCGATGGCGGCAAGCTTAGGGAGCGATTGTGCGTTCTTCTTGCGCAAGGGGACTCAACTCGCTCAAGGCCGCGGAGAAGTACTCACCCCCCTGCCCATCGACCTTCACGGGTGGTGGTTGTTGCTGATCAATCCCGGGATCCACGTTTCTACAGCGGAGGTATATGCTCACACTGCGATACGGCCGGCACGCGAGGACCTTGCCGCGATGTTGTCAGACTCCGGACCCGGAAGGTGGGACGGCCGATTGGTGAATACGATGGAGGAGTATGTGTTCGAGGCTTACCCCGAAGTCGGTCGTGTGAAGGAGCTCCTGCTATCAGCGGGTGCGGTCTATGCCGCGATGAGCGGTTCTGGAAGCAGTGCGTTCGGGCTTTTCCGGGAGAAACCGGGATCACCGGTCCTTCCGGGCGGGTACCGTGCTTGGAGCTTGCGCCTCTGAAGCGTTCTACTTCATCTGTTCCTGCAACCAGATGCCAAGCGCCACGGCGTCCACGGGTTTGGCAACGATCCGCATATCAGTGTCCAGCACGTAGAACCAAGGCGTGGCTTTGACGCGGAAAGCCTTCGCCGCCTTCGCCCCCCAACCGATGAACTCACTGTAAGAATTCCAAGGCAGTCCCATCTGATCGATGGTCCGTTGGAACTCCGTGCTGTCGGGGTCCAGTGCGATGCCGACAACATCCATGCCCTTGGGATGGAAGGCAGCGTAGACCTCCTTAAGCGTTGGCATCTCCGCATGGCAATGATCACATGTGCTGCTGTAGAAGAAGAGGACGGTGTACCGGTTCTTCGCCACGACATCACGCAGTTCAAGGGGCCCATCAGCAGCCGGTAGTTCCACATCGGGCGCGAGAGCACCGACCCCGACCCGCAGGATCTCCGCCACTTTATCGCGCAGTGACGGATCCAAGGCGGCCATCCCTTCCGCTGAGCCAACGTAGTGATCGATGAGATGCTGCAACGGCATCTCCGGGCCGTACGTCGAGAACAGATCGATGAGATGGTCCAGCATATAGGCCCTGCATTCCGGATCGCGGTCCGCATAGGTCAACAAGGAGTCCGACGCGGCGACGAACTGTTCTTCCTTCGCTGCGCGGATGTTCCGCAGATACGTCATCACCGCTTTGTCGTAAACCGCACTGCGCATCAGCGACGCATCGCTGAAATCGAACACCTGCAACACGGCCTGTGGGCTTTGCTCTTGCGCCTCGTCGACTCCCTGGTCCGCCTTTACCACCTTCGCGAAGTAGCTGTGCGGGTATCCAGTGATGATCCCCTGCAAATGCGCTTCCCGCAAGGAGGTGGCCCGCGCAGCGATACTGTCCAGTTGCTGTAGTCGTCGCGTATCGTTCACCAGCAGGCCCTGCTTTTCAGCCGCGACCGCGCCTTGGATCGCCTGCGCTTCCTTGGAAACCAACTTGTACTCCCACAGGCGTTTGTTCTCGTCAGACCGCTTCACCGTGATGCGCCTTTGCAAGGGTGTTCCCGCAAAGAGCAGTTCGACCTCCTTTTCATCCTGGCCGAGGATGATGTCCACCCGATCGGTGTCGTTGATCGAAAGATGGTAGAAGCCCGGTGGGAATTCGCTCCTCTGGAACACGAAGGCCCCGTCCGAAGAGAGGGCCGTGGAATCCACGGGACGGGTCGTCGATCCGCGAGAAACGGACAGATGGACCAAGCCATCCAACGCCGCACCGGCCGGCATGCTACCGGACAGCCGTTGGGCCGGGAGCCCCACAGCCCAAGCCCAAAAAGCAACCGCGATGAGGGATCTGGTCAGTGGTTGGAGGGAGATCACGTTCCGGAGGCGAAGCAATGAAGATGCCGGGAAAAAAAGAACCCCGCCTTGTGGGCGGGGTTCAGATCGGCGACGACATACTCTCCCTGGCTTTTGGCCAAGTACCATCTGCGCTGGTGAGCTTAACTTCTCTGTTCGGAATGGGAAGAGGTGGA